>JAGHSC010000017.1 GCA_018066065.1 Candidatus Cryptobacteroides faecihippi | reverse complement strand
CCTTCTGCCCGCGGCGAGCTTGAAATCACGTCTGTCAACCAGGCTTTCCTCTCCGAGGGCAAGCTCCTGGTCCAGAGGCTGGGACGTGGCTTCGCATGGCTTGACACAGGGACGCATGAGTCTCTCGCCGAGGCTTCGACCTACATTGAGGTCATCGAGAAGAGGCAGGGCCTCAAGGTGGCCTGCCTTGAGGAGATTGCCTTCCGTAACGGATGGATCTCTGCGGCCAAGCTCAAGGAACTTGCAGCCCCGATGCTCAAGAACCAGTATGGACAGTATCTTCTGAAAGTCGCCGAGGAATAATGGATGTAGTCAAGACAGGGATCGACGGGGTGGTGATCCTCGCACCTCGCATATTCAATGACCCGAGAGGGTATTTCTTCGAGTCCTTCAACCTGAAGGAGTTCGAGGAGAAGGTTGGGCATGTGGACTTTGTCCAGGACAACGAGAGCAAGTCGAGCTATGGCGTCGTCCGTGGCCTGCATTTCCAGAAAGGGGAGCATGCCCAGGCCAAGCTGGTCAGGGTCATTGAGGGCAGTGTGCTTGATGTCGCCGTGGACATACGCCCGGGTTCGCCGACCTATGGCAAGCATGTGGCTGTCGAGCTGACGGGGGAGAATCATCTTCAGTTCTTCATACCGCGTGGATTCGCACATGGCTTCAGCGTGCTGAGCGAGACTGCAGTCTTCCAGTACAAGTGCGACAATTTCTACTGTCCTTCATCGGAAGGTGCAATCGCCTGGGATGACCCTGAGCTGGGCATCGACTGGCGCGTCCCAAAGGAAAAGGTGATCCTGTCCGCCAAGGACAGCAATCACCCTCTTCTCAAAGATCTCGTCTAGAGATTGTCTACTTCATGATCTTTGCCGTCTTCCTTATCCAGAGGTCGGCCATCCTCTTGTGGGCTACCATCGTCGGATGGATTCCGTCCCATGTCCAGAACTTGCTGTCTCCGGACTTGTCCTTTGAAATCAGTTCATCGAACAGGATGGCATAGTCGGTCAGAGTGAAGCCATAGTCTGCGGCTATCCTCCTTACGATGACTGCAAGCCTGTCTGTCATGATGGAGAGGTTCTGGTAGTAGTCATTGAGCTCTGTCTGGCCTACGTTGGCACAGAACGGTGTTCCGAGGACGAACTTGATCTCAGGGTCGAATGCCAGTGTCTTGTCGATCAGAGCCCTGTATCTGGCCTCCCAGCCGGCATAGTCGAAATCGTCCGGGGCCTTCCTCCAGACGTCGTTGACGCCGATCAGGAGGGAAACGATGTCCGGATGGACCGGGAACACGTCTTCGTCCCATCTGCTTCCAGGTCGGTCAGTCAGTTTCCGCTGATGCCTCTGTTGTAGAAGGTGTATCTCTTCTCCGGATGCTTGGACTGGGTCTGGACTGCAATCTCAAATACATAGCCATGTCCGTAGATGTGGTTCATGTCGTAGTTCTGTCTTTTGGCGGTCGGCTTTCCGTCTGCCTTGCCCCAGTCGTCGTCGGTGATGCTGTCACCGATGAAAAGGACCCTTCTTGCAGGCTTTCCGGTGTCGGCGCGCCTGCTGAACGCATCGAAGATCGTCTGTGCGATCAACTTCGCTCCGGCTTCGTTCGGATGGACTCCGTCGGGGAAGAGGTCGTTCCTGCCGTCAAGCGGTGAATATGTGTCCACGAGATCGAGCCACTTCCTTGCTGCGACCTTCCTGATGACCGGGACGAAATGTCTTGTGGCGATGCTGTCCCTGATGCCGTAGCTGTTCTCGAAGATTGGAACAGGATTGCAGACATAGATCCTCGGATGGGACGGGAGAGCCTTCAGCTCGTCGACCATCCTGAGGTAGCAGTTCTCATATTCAGCGAGCGATGCTCCGTCCTTGAAGTTCCATGGCTTGGTGTCGTTCGTTCCGAGCATGATGGTGACGATGTCCGGGAGATATGCCTTGACTTCCGAGTACATGTCTTCTGCCATGTAAGGATGGTCTCCGCTGTCGCACATGACTCGGGCGCTGAAGCCGAAGTTGCGTACTTCATAGCCGTTTCCGAGCATCTTGCCAAGGACTGATGGATAACTGTCGGAGTCGCGGTCCGAGACACCGACTCCATAGGTGATGCTGTCGCCGATGCAGGCCACCCTGACTGGCTTTGACGATGTGAGTAAGAGTGCTGCGGCAATGGTGCAGACTGTCAATGCTATTCTTTTCATGGAACTAAAATATGAATAAATTTCCTATCTTCGCATTAATTCTTTATTATTCGGCAATGGATTTCAAGAGGACTTTGATCATCACCGGCGGTGCCGGCTTCATCGGCAGCCATGTCGTCAGGCTTTTCGTCGAAAAGTACCCGGACTATCACATCATCAACCTTGACAAGCTCACCTATGCCGGCAACCTTGCCAATCTGAAGGATGTCGAGGACAGGCCGAACTATTCGTTTGTCAAGGCCGACATCTGTGACTTCGAGACGGTCCTTTCCCTCATGCAGTCCGAGCATGTGGACGGCATCATCCATCTTGCTGCCGAGTCCCATGTGGACAGGAGCATCAAGGATCCTTTCACCTTTGCCATGACCAATGTGATGGGAACCCTGAGCCTGCTCCAGGCTGCCCGCACCTACTGGGAATCCCTGCCGGAGAAGTATGATGGAAAGAGGTTCTACCACATTTCGACCGATGAGGTCTATGGGGCGCTTGAAATGACCCATCCGGAGGGAATCGAGCCGCCTTATTCAACCACGGCGTCAAGTGAGCATCATGCTTCCTACGGCAAGCGTTTCTTTACCGAGGACATGAAGTACGAACCTCACAGTCCTTACTCTGCATCCAAGGCTTCAAGCGACCATTTCGTCCGTGCCTTCCATGACACCTATGGAATGCCTGTCGTGGTGACCAACTGCTCGAACAACTACGGTCCCTACCAGTTCCCGGAGAAGCTGATCCCTCTCTTCATAAACAACATCCGTCACAGGAAGCCGCTTCCTGTCTACGGCAGGGGAGAGAATGTCAGGGACTGGCTTTATGTGGTCGATCATGCCAGGGCGATCGACGTCATCTTCCATGAGGGAAAGACTGCCGAGACTTACAACATCGGAGGCTTCAACGAGTGGAAGAACATCGACCTCATCAAGGTTCTGATCCGTACCGTGGACAGGCTTCTCGGTCGTGAGGAAGGAGAGGATCTCGACCTCATCACCTACGTTACCGACAGGATGGGACATGACCTTCGCTATGCAATCGATTCGACCAAGCTTCAGAAGGAACTCGGGTGGGAGCCTTCTCTCCAGTTCGAGGAGGGGATCGAAAAGACCGTCAGATGGTACCTCGAGAACCAGGGATGGCTTGACGATGTCACCAGCGGAGATTATCTTAATTACTACAAGGAAATGTATAAGTAATCTTTGTTAAGATCCTTGTATTCAATATTTTAACATATCGAAATCTTTTCCTGTGAATCCAGCTGGGAATAAAGAAAAAGAGGATGGCCTTTCGGTCATCCCCTGATGTCTTCTTGAAAGATACTTTCACAAGTGGTAAGGATTTCTGAAGGAGGATGCCCTGCATCCGGCATTGCTGCTGCCCAGCGGCCTTGAAATCAAGGAATTCCGTTTCGGCGTCCTTTAGCCTTTGCCTTTCTCGTCTGAAAGCACTGCAAAGTTACTGCTAAAAATTAAATCTCCAAATTTTTTTTGCAACTTATTGAAAACTTTCTACACTTGATTTATGTTAATCAATTGAGTGATAAAGCGATAAGT
>JAGHSC010000152.1 GCA_018066065.1 Candidatus Cryptobacteroides faecihippi | reverse complement strand
GTCGATACGAGGGAGTGTGGTGATTCGGCTGATCTTCGCGCGCACGCCAAGGTCGATCGTAAGCCACTGAGGAATCGGATCGGAAGAATTGCTGGCGTAGAAATAGCCGGTCGATGAGGCACCGGAGCCATCCCACAGACCCTGGATAGGATAGTAGGAAGCATTGGTTGACGAGCTGTTGTCATCTCCTGGGTTGAAGTAGGAATATTTGCTCAGAGGGAACTGAACCTCTTCAAGCGGAGTGAGGACAATCTTCGTCGTGTCGGACTTGTTTCCCCAGTGGTCGCGGAAGTAGACACCGTAGATGGCCTGTACAGGCTCGAGATTGCGTCTCGTCAGGGTGATGTTGTTGGAAGCGGTGAACAGGGTTGTCACCTCGACCCACTTGATGTCGGCCACCGGCTTGTCGAACTCAGCCACATTCTCGCACCTGAGGAGACAGACAGCAAGGTCTGACTTGGATTCGTTGCCTGAGACAAGGATCTTAAGTCCTCCGAAGGACTCTGTGATCTTTGGCGAGACAGTCTGGATTGCAGGTGGGAGAGGGTTGACCGTCACCTCGACAGGTACGGACTTGACCTCATTGATGTTGAAGGAAGCAACCTTGACGATGTGTGCCTCGGTGTCGGCGAAACCTTCGACGACAAGGCTGTCCACATAGCGGGAGATCTTGGTGTTGACCTCGACTCCGTTGCGCTCGTATGTCGCGATCACTCCCTTGAGGTTGTTGTCATCCGGGATAGCAATCTTGATGACGGCACCTCCGCAGGTGTTCCTTACATCCGTTACTGAGATCGGGAATGGAGCAGGGACACTGTCATCCTTCTGGTCCACACGGCCGAACTCATTGGCATCCGTGCATGCGAATGCAAGCAGGGATGCACAAAGCATTGCGGTTATATTCTTTTTCATTCTTTTCATCTTTTATTACCAGCCAATGTTCTGGACAAGGTTAGGGTTGACTTCGATGTCCGCTGTACGGATAGGCCAGAAATAATCCCTGATACCGAAGCTCTGCTCGGCAAGGAATGTCCTGACATAGTACTCCTCAGGTGAGGAAGCAACGACATTGAAGCCCCAGATGCCCTTCTGGTACTCTGCAGGAGCCTCCTTCCAGCGTCTGAGATCCCAGAATCTCTGGCTCTCGAAGCAAAGCTCGTTGAGACGCTCCCTGTGGATGATGTCCCTCATACCTGCCTGAGTTCCATAATAACCAGGACGGTTGCTGAATTCATCCCACGAAGTCTTGACATCAGGGATGCCGGCACGGTCACGGATTGCGTTGATGTACTGGAAGAGCTCTGCGCTGTGTTCTCCTGCAGGACCCTCGACCTCATTGATTGCCTCTGCGTAGAGGAGATAGAGGTCGGTGAGGCGGATCATAGGCCATGGGAACCAGTAGCCGGTGAAGCTGTTCTGAGCCCTCATGAGACATCCGAGCGGGAAGAGCTTCTTAGGGAAGAATCCGGTGACAGGGCCTGTTTCCTTGCCGGTCTTGGCGAGCTTGCCACCGATTCGGCAATCCACGAAGACAAGGTCCTCAGCCTTGAGGTCATTATAGTTGGTGAGCGAACCAAGCCAGGTTCCGCCATCGAAGCCGAGAGTAGAGTAGTATCTAGGCTCCCTGTCGAAGTTCATCCTGACGGTCGTGTAGCCCTTCTTGATGTAGTAGGCATTCGGCTCGTCGCCATCCTTCTGCTCGAGAGGATCGACACCTTCCCAAGCAGTGTCGTTGTTCATCGGGAGACCGTTCCTGGTGTAGAACTGCTCAGCGATCTTGAGAGGGACTCCCATGAACTGGTAACCTCCGAGAGAGTGCTGGAACTCGGTGAAGTTCGGCATGCAGAGCTGCTGGAAGATGGTCATATGGGAAGAAGGAGTCTGAGTGTTGCCCCAGACAAGCTCGCAATTCCATCTCTGGTTGAATGCACCACGAAGGAGAAGGTCTCTCTTGAGGGAGTCGCACATTCTGTACTGAAGCGTGACATTCTCATCGGAGAAAAGGACGATGTTGGCCTCCTTGCAGACATCGAGAGCCTGCTTGCAGGCAGACATGGCAGCCTTCCAGCGATCAAGCTTCTGAGCGTCGGTCTTCTCAGGGAAGAGCCTGACATTGCGTGAGTCCACAAGGGATGCCTCCTCGGTGTTGCCGTTGAAGAGAGGTGATGCAGCATAGGTGGCCACGCGAGCCTTGAGACCGGCACAGGCAGCTTTGGTGATGCGTCCATACTCGTCGGTGGATGCAGGGACGAGAGGAAGGTCAGGCATTGCCTGGTCGAGAAGTTCGAGGACATAGTCGAAGCAATCATCGATGTTGTCACGGAAGACGCGTACTTCCTCGACGCTGGCATCGATCGGAAGGCTCTTCCTGATGATCGGGACAGGGCCCCACTTGCGGATGAGATTGAAATGGAAATAAGCCTTGAGGAAAGTCACCTCGGCAATCCACTGCTTCTTCTCCCACTCCTCCAGGTCAGGGACCTTGTCGATGTTCTCGACGAAGATGTCGCAGCATCTGATGCCCTCGTACATTGATGCCCAGTCGTTACCGTAGACACTGGTTGCACTCTGGAAGCCACGGGCGATGTTGAAGAGAGTCTGAGGGACACGGCCGTTCTGGTTGGAGACAGTCCTGCCGATGAGGTCCCAGAGCTCATCTCCGGTGAGCATGCCATAGTCTGAGACAGGATCACCTTCATTGGTCATGTAGGAATAGCAGGTTGCCAGATAGCGGATCGCTGTGGACCTGAGGTTGAATGCAGTCTCGATGGTGGCGATTCCATCATCCGGAACCACATCGAGATACTTGTTGCAGCCGAATGCTCCAAACAATGTAGCGGAAGCTGCAAGAATGACTGAAAGTCTGTTGAAAATCTTACGCATGGTCATACATTATTTGAAGGTTACGTTGAGACCGATGTTGAAAGTCCTCTGGATAGGGTAGTTAAGACCCTCTCCGGCAAGCTCCGGATCCCAAAGGTTGAACTTGCTCCAGCACCAGAGGTTATTGCCCTGGAAGTAGAATCGCAGATTGTCGATACGGAACTTCTGGGTGAATTTCTGAGGAAGAGTGTAACCGAACTCGAGCTGCTTCATCCTGAGGAATGAACCATCTCTCATCCACCATGTGCTGACGGCAGTGTTGTTGTTGTTCTGGTAGGCACTGAACCTAGGATAGAGAGCATAGATGTCGCGGTTGTCCTCGCTCCAGTGGCTGTCTGAATAGGCCTTGAGGAGCTGGGTGTTGCGATAGAAAGGACCGGTACCGCACCTGGAACTGGTGTAGTCACTGGTTGCATCGATCCAGAATGACTCGTTGCCGAGGCCCTGGAAGAAGACTGAGAAGTCGAATCCCTTGTAGCCGATGGATGCACCGAAACCGTAGATGATCTCAGGAGAGGTAGGATAACCGATAGGGACCATGTCGGCGTTGGTGATCACACCGTCACCGTTGACATCGGTGTACTTGATGTCACCACCACCGTACTGGCTTCCGAAGCTGGACTGGGAAGGGCTGTTGGCAGCATCCTCATCATCGATGAAGAGACGCTCCGCGATGTAGCCCCATCTCTGTGCAAGAGAGTAGCCGGCATGCTGGCGGTAGGACTCAGGATAGGTAGGCTCCTCGTAGACCAGGTACTTGCTCTTTGAATATGTGAAGTTGGCACGCGCAGAGGTCCAGAGATCCTTGTTCCATGACTGCTTGTAGTCAGACTGGATGTCGATACCATGAGCGGCAGCCTCACCGATGTTTGCGGAGATTCCAGCCTGGAGACCCATGGTGTTAGGGACGTCTGCACGGGACATGAAGATGTCCTTGCGGTGCTCGGTGAAGTACTCTGCTATGATGTCGATCTTCTTGAAGAGACCGATCTCGGCAGCGTAGTTGGTCTTGTAGGACTTCTCCCAGGTGATTGCATCGTTGGCATAGCGGGTGACATCGATACCATTATAGTTCACGCCAAGGAACTCACCGAAGTTGGCTCGGTTTGAGGAACTGTTCATCGACATCTCGGAAAGATAGTAGAAACGATTCTTCGAGTTACCGATGTTGTCATTACCGACAAGGCCATAGGAATACCTGAGTTTCAAGCTGTTGACAACCTTGGTAATCGGCTTGAAGAACTTCTCGTTGGAGACGACCCATGCACCACCCATTGAAGGGAAGAAACCCCATCTGTGAGTCTTGGAGAATCGCTCTGAACCATTGTAGCCGAAGTTGAACTCAGCGAAGTACTTCTTGTCCCAGCCATAGGTGAAACGTCCGGAAAGACCGGCATTTCGTGAAGGGAGGGAGAGCTGGAGGGATCCTGCATTGGCGGTCAGGGACTCACGGGCCGTGAGTACGAGAAGGCCTGTCACGGAGTTCCTTCCGAAATCGCGCACGTAGTTGAGACGGCTCTCGGAGTACATGGTGTTCGTGATTCCCTTGTCACCTTCCGAATAGGTCAGGTAGTCGGTACCGGTCTCGTTGATACGAAGGACATGGTACTCTCCGGTGTAGGAATCATACCTGTCAAGGGCATACCAGTAAGGATTGAATGAACGGCTCACCGAGTAGGTTGAAAGCCTGGTCAGGTTGAAGAGCGTCATGAAGGAGAGACCCTTCGTGATGAAGCCGAGATCCTGGTTGAGCTCGACGGCGGCGATCATCTGGGAACGCTGCGTGTCCTTGTAACCCCTGACAAGGTTGGCGTACGGGTTGATGTAGGAACCATCATCATAGTTACCGAACATGATGTGATGGATTCCGATGTGGTCATCATCTGCAGGGTAGTATGCCGGGAAGAGCACAGGATCGGAATGCACAACCTGCTTGTAGACATCGCTACCTCCATTGAGAGGTCCGGTGTAGTCCGTGAAGTTACCTGTGAGGCGGACAGCCAGCTTGGTAGTCTTGGTGATGTTGATGTCAACGTTGGAACGGAGAGTGTATGTCTTCTGGTCGATGTTGTTGTTGAAGCTGTTGCGGCTGTCGACATTGAGGATACCGGTGTCCTGCGTGAAGGCTCCTGCGACATAGTAGCGTGCCACGTTTCCACCACCTCGTGCAGAGACATTCGCACGATAGCTGGTGGCTGCGTTCTTGAAGAGCATGCTGTACCAGTCGTTTGCTGGATAGATCAGCCTGTTGGCATTCTGCTTTGCTGTCTGCTCGATCTTGTCATAGCTGTACTTGAGCTCTCCAAGAGGGTCTCGGGTGGAGATCGCCTCATTGAATGACTTCATGTAGGTCACAGGGCCGGCAAGCTCGACGATGTCGGTAGGCTGGGAGATCGAAGTCTCGATTCGGGCAAAGATCTTGGCAGGACCTTCCTGACCACGCTTGGTGGTGACGAAGATGACACCATTTGCACCACGCGCACCATAGAGTGCGGTTGCGGTCGCATCCTTCATGACCGAGAAGCTCTCGATGTCATCAGGCTGGAGTCTCGCGAGGTCGGTAGCCGTGAGCTCGATGTTGTCGATGAGGATCAGCGGGCTGGTGTTGGCACCGAATGTCGTGATACCACGGACGAAGAAGTCTGCATTGTCCTGTCCAGGCTCAC
>JAGHSC010000247.1 GCA_018066065.1 Candidatus Cryptobacteroides faecihippi | reverse complement strand
GGTCAGGATGTCTGCCTGCTTGCTGTCCTTTAGGTCAAGGGTGTCATCCCATCCAAGGATCTTCTTGCCAAGTCCATGCACGATGGGAGCCACGCGCCTGAGGAAGTAAGCCTCGACCTGCTTGAGGTCGGTGTAGCCCTCGCGCTTCATCAGAGCCTTGATCTCAGGGTCTGAAGCCCAGACATCACGCCCCATGGCGACTTCGTCGTCACCGATGTGAAGGTACTCCGAAGGGAATAGCTCGGCGACTTCTTTCAGCATGGTGGGAATGAAGTCATAGACTTCCTCCTTAGCCGGGTTGTAGGTGAATGGTCCCGGAGCGGTGCCGGGGCCGAGCTCCGGATAGCTCCTCGTGGCAGAAGAGACATGGCCTGGCATGTCGATCTCCGGAATGACCTCGATGTGTCTCGCGGCTGCATATTCAATGATCTCCCTGATCTGGTCCTGGGTGTAGAAGGCCGCAGGGCCGCCAGGGTTGGAGAGATCGCCGAGTGCTCCCACTCTCGTCAGCTCCGGGTAGGCCTTGATCTCGATTCGCCAGCCCGGGGCATCCGTCAGGTGCCAGTGGAACTTGTTGAGCTTGTACCTGGCCATGAAGTCAAGCAGTTCCTTGACAACCTCCATCCCGAAGAAATGCCTTGACTCGTCAAGCATGTAGCCTCTCCATGAATATTCAGGTGCGTCCTTTATCACTCCACGGAGAGCCTTTCCGCCATTCGCCTGAAGTTCCTGGAGGAGGGTCTGCATGCCATAGAAGACACCAGCTGAGGAGCCGCCCTCGATCCTGACCTTGCAGCGGGAGACGGTGAGGACATACTCTTCCTCAGCGAGATTCCCATCGATCGAGAGGATGACTTTCCTGCCGGAACTGCAGAGTGCCTGGAGAGAGTCTGCAAGCATGGCTGCTTCCGACTCAAGGCCTTCCGCAGCGACGACCTTGCTGCCGACGGAGACGAGACGTCCGTCAGTCTGGTTGACTGAAGGAGCAGGGATGACTGACAGCCCGCCATGCTGCGCGCATGAGGCAAGAACCATGGCGAGAACTAAGGAAACTATTGACTTTCTTATCATTGTACAAAGGTTTAGATCAGGATCTGAAGACCTTTCTCTGGGTCATCATGAGGGCGAATGCGAGCATCGCACCCATGACATCGCTGATTGTGCAGCTTGCCCAAAGCCCGGTCAGCCCATCTCCTCCCAGCCTGACGATGATGGCAGGGATGATGTAGATCATTGGAAGGAGGAAAAGCACCTGCCGCGAGATGCTTGTCACAATCGCGATCCACGGCTTGTCGATGGACTGGAAGAAGTTGGAGTTCGTGATGGTGAATCCGATCAGAGGCATCATGACGGTGAGGTACCTCATTGCCGGCCTGGACATCTCAAGGAGTTGCGCGTCGCTCGAGAAAAGGCGGCAGATGGCTCCGGGAATGATCATGCCAAGCAGCGCAGCCACGCCTCCTACAAGGACATTGCTTTTCATGGCAAGCACATAGACTCCCTTCAGACGCTCTGAATGCCCTGCACCGTAGTTGTAGCCGGCAATAGGCTGCATGCCCTGGCAGATTCCGATCATGACCATGATGAGAAGGCTGGCGAACGTGTTGACAACACCGATCGTGGCCACTGCCATGTCTCCGCCGAAGCGGATAAGCTGGGAGTTCTGGAAGGCAACGACAGCCGATGCTGCGACATTCATCAGGAACGGGCTCATTCCGATCAGGATGATGTTCCTGAAGATGTAGAGCTTTGGAGCCCAGCAGTGGCTCTTGAACCTGATGAAGGACTTCCTGTCAATGAAATGCGACACGGCAACGACAGCCGACGAGGCCATCGAGATGGTCGTAGCCCATGCCGCTCCGGCGATTCCCCAGTCGAAGACGAAGATGAACAGCGGGTCAAGGACCATGTTCAGGACCGCACCTCCGACAAGGATGAACATCGACTTCCTTGGATAGCCCGATGCCCTGATCAGACCGGTAAGGTTAAAGGTCAGGGTCGTGAGGAACATTCCAGGAAGCACGATGAGAAGATACTCTCGTGCATAGGCGATGGTGTCAGGGGTCGCGCCGAACATGGAAAGAATGGAATCCATGAAGGCATAGCCGGCAGAAAGGAAGAGTGCTCCGAAAAGGAAGGTGAGCAGCATGCTGTTGCCCAGGATCTTCTCGGCCCAGCGTTCATCCTTCTGGCCGAGCACGATCGACATGCGCGCCGCAGATCCGGCACCCACGAGGGAACCGAAGGCATGGATGATGTTCATTATCGGCATCGTGATGCCAAGACCGGCAATGGCCAGGGCACTTACTCCCTGACCGATGAACACACGGTCTGCGATGTTGTAGATGGAAGAAATGACCTGGCTCACCACGGCGGGGAGGGCGTAGATCCAGAGCAGTTCACTTATCTTCCTGGTTTCAAGCTCCTTTGTCTTGTCCACTCTATATTCCTGATTTCAATGTTCACTACTTGACTTCGACCCAAGGGATGTCGGCGCCTTCATTGAACCTGGTCACGCCAAGCTTCCTGCAGTCTCCGAGAAACTGTCTGTCTTCCCTGTCGAAATCCTTGGCGAACTCCCTTTCTCCGCATTCGCGCTTGTAGTAGCGGTAGGAAAGCTGTGAGCGCATGACATGGACCTGTTCCTTGCTGCCAGGCTCGCATGCATCGACAGCCTTCTGCCAGACCTCATCAAGATGCTCGAGATCCTCCTGGGTGAAGAGGTTCTTCAGACGGTCGCCGCAGGCGAATGCAGGGCCGAAGTGCACTCCGCAGTCGATGACTCTCTTGTGAAGGAGATCAAAGTACTCGTGCACATATTCAGCGCCCTTTCCGTAGAAGGCCTTCATAAAGCTGTCGACAAGGGCGTCGATGTCCTCCTCCGGGTCCCACATCAGCCTTGCGAGCACATAGGCTCTGAGGTCGCCGAACTCGCCGCTCTCGCTGGCCTGGTACATTCCCTGCTCGAAGACTCCCTTCACGCCGTGATCCCTGAAGAACTGAAGGTTCGGCTTGAGGGACTTGAAGTTGGCAATCGGGCAGAGGTACTGGGCGAAATTGGTCGTGTAGTCCCAGATGTAGAGACGGTTGCACATCTCGTTCCACCTTTCGATGTAGCGCCTAGGGCCGGCGTTGACTTCGCATTCAGCGATAGGATGAGGGTAGCAAGCGCCGGTGCAGTACCTTACGATGACATTCTCGCGAGGGACTGTGATCTTCGGAGGAATCGTCGAGTACTGGTAGGCAAGCATGTCGATCGCGACGTCAGGGAACTCATCCTTGATGCCGTCAGCGACAGCATTGGTGAAGCGGAGCAGGCTTCCCGCCGGAGAGCCTTCCTCCTCATTGATCGCATGGCACTTCTCGCAGTCGCAGTAGGACTCGATGACGAAGCTGTCATTCTGGGAGACGGAGATGATCCTCGAGTCCGGATCCTGCCTGATCCATTCCTTTACCTTTTCGATCGTGAGGCGGAGCACATCCGGGTTGGACATGCAGAGCTGTGAGTAGAGATGCTTGCAGGTACGTTCGCCGTTGATCTCGGAGAAGTACTCGGGATGTGACTCGAAGTAGACCTCCGGAGGGATGATCTTGTCGAATGTGTGGACGAACTTGTTGAGGGTGTAGGTGCGCATCCCGCCGAACTCCGGACGGATGTTCCTCAGTTGGTCCGTGAGGCAGGCATTGATCCTGAGCTTGGCGCTGATCTCCTCGCCGAAGACACAGGTCCAGTAGATGTCGCGGTGCTCGAACGGAGAGACCTGCATGATGTCCTTCTTCTCGATGGAAAGATTCTTGGCCTGAGGCACGGTCTCCGTGTCCTTTGCATAGAACTCACAACCGAGCTGGCGGAGGAACTCGAATGCAGCGTACAAGGTACCACGGCCGTTGTTCAGCTGTGGTCCGGTGATGTGAACGGAGCTTCCGTTCCACCTGATGATGAGGCCTTCCTCCCCTGCCGGCTCACGGTCGATGGTGAAGGATTCCTCACGGTTTGTCTTTCCGACGACGATCTCATGCTTTCCAGCCTGGATGTCTGTGTCATAATAGGTCTTCGGCGCTGTGCCGGTGATCATTTCCAGGTACTTGCAGAGCTCGTAGACCGCAGTCCTTTCCGCAGGCATGGCATCCTTGGAAAGGATTATGCGATAGTCTGTTCTACCGTTCCTGTAGAGATTGGCCTGGGCTGCAAGGCAGGCTGTGAGGGGAATGATGAGGGCGGCTATGCAAGCCGAGAGTTTCCTTAAGTTCATATGATGTCGTTTTTACAAACTCCAAAATTACTGATTTCCCAAGAGATATGCAATCCGTCAGGGAGCACGGCTGGAAACGAAGAAACCACGACGGCCGGGCATCTTCCCGAGAAGGCCGGAGCCGACTCTAATGTACCCTGTCACCATCGTGGCGGTTTGGTACGACAAAGATAGCAGAATTCGGCAACAATTCTTACCTTTGATGCCTGCCTGGCAGACAGGCAGGACTAAAAGGCACAGAAATCATGAAAAGAATCCTATCCATCCTCATCCTCACAGCGTTGTCCATTTCTTCAGCCATGGCCATCGAAGTCGACTGGCCTTTCGGCGACGGAATGGTCCTGGCAAAGGACCAACCGATCCGCATCCATGGAAAGGGCGAAGGTACCATCACCGTACGCATGGCTGGAAAGAAGGCCAAGGTCTCAGCCAAGGACGGCAAATGGACCGCGACCCTTCCGGCAATGAAGGCAGGAGGCCCATACGTCATGGAAATAAGTGAAGGAGAGACCTCCATCAGCTTCAAGGATGTCCACGTGGGGACGGTCCTCATCGTCTCCGGGCAGTCAAACATGCAGTTCAAGCTGAGTGAGTCCGACACACCGGAGGAATGCTATGTCGACGATCCGCTTCTGAGATTCTTCTCGACCCCGAGGATCGAGAAGGGCGAACCGTTCACACCGGCTGACGGCTGGGTGGCATGTACCGCCGGGAATGCAGGCAGATGGAGTGCAATCGGCTACCTCATCGGAAGGGAAATCAGGGAAAAGTCCGGAGAGGCTGTAGGAATCATAAACTGCTACCAGGGAGCATCGATCATCGAGGCATGGATTCCGAAGGAGACCGTCGCAAGGCCGGAGTTCCAGCTTCCGGAAGAGAGCCTTCACTTCGACCACAGGTACGAAGTCTACCAGGCATGGAACCAGCCGGGACTCCTCTATGACCTGGACATCGTCCCGATAGCGCCTTACGGAATCTCGCACGTGGTCTGGTACCAGGGTGAGTCCAACACCGGGAACGGCGAGGCTGCGATCTACCCACAGCTCGCGGTCGAGATGGTCAAGGCATGGAGGAAGGTCCTCAACGTCAAGAGATTGCCTTTCGTGATGATCCAGATAGCCAACTACCGTCCACGCAACGACGACGCCTGGAAGAACCTGCAGGAGGCTCAGATGAAGATCCCATCACTCATCAAGGGCGTCAAGGTCGTCCCATGCGCCGATGTCTGCCAGGATGACAACATCCACCCAAGGACAAAGACAGGCATCTCACACCGCGTTGTCGAGGCTATTTTCTGATCTCGAGGGTGTCGATCACCTTGCCTTCTGAGTTAAGGATGCTGATCTTCTGTTCCTTGTCAGTCACCGTTCCCTTGAGCACATCCACATTTGAGTTGACCAGGATCGGGAAGTTCCTTCCTGCATCAGGCTCTACATGGACTCTCCTGTGCTGGTGACCGCTCAGCATCACGTCTATTCCGGCCTCGTTGAGGATAGGGAAGAACTTCTCGCGGACCTCGACGTCGCCGTGCCAGCCACCCGTTCCCGGGATGTGGCAGGTAACAATCTTGAACGGCGCAGACTTGAACTCTTCACTCTGCACAGCCTTGCGGAGCCACTCTGCCTGCTCGTCGCGGTACTGATCGTAGACGTTAGCATCGCTGTACTCGATGTCGCTGTCCGGCTTGTCCTCACCGCTGTCAAGGGCGATGAAGCAGACCGGGCCCTGACGGAACATGTAGTAGATGTGTTCCTGGGAAGGAGAGAAGTAATCCTGGAAATCGTAGGCAATCTCTCCGCGCGTCTCGTGGTTTCCCCTGGTGTAGAACATCGGCTTCTCCGATGCGAACAGTTTGACAGCCCTGTCCATAAAACCGGTGAAGACCTGCTCCTCACTGTTGAAGATCGAAACCATGTCCCCGACGAAAAGGACCATGTCTGTTTTGCCCAAGTCACTAAGACTCAGAAGGTTCTCCATCTTGTCGGCATCGCCGTGCATGTCATTGACCATCGCGAATGAGACCGACTGTGCATCCGGATCCAGGGTGGTGAAGCGAAGCGGTTCCTTCTGGTAGACCACTGTAGCCGCAGTCCTTCCATAATTCACGAAGTTGCCCTTGTGCTCAAGGATCGATGTCGAGTACACCCTGTAACGGTAGGTGGTTCCCGGCTTGAGGCCCGTGAGACGGACCTTGTGGATCCTCGAAGCTGTCTTGATGCCATTCTTGCTGTCAAAGAACTTAGGTCTCTCGACTCCATAGAAATGAGTGCCATCCTCAGGAGCGATCTCGACCCATCCGATGGAATTCGAGCTTGCGATCCAGACAATGGTTACCTCGGAATCGAGGACATTCTGAAGGTAGGGTCCATGCTCGATGCGGAAACCCTCCTGCGCACTGGCGGAAATCAATCCCGCAAAAAGCAGGACAAAGACTATAAACCTTCTCATATTGTTGAGTTTCAATTATTTCAAATCTTAAGATCACCCTCCTTGATCCACCCGACCCTGCGGAGGACCTCACCAAGGGCGAACGAGACGACGGCAGGGAGCACGATGCAGACAAGCAGCAGTCCAAGCCAGTCGACAGCAGAAGGGACGAACCCGGTCTGGCTCCATCCGGTCCAGACACCGATAGGGCCGCAAAGTCCGCAAGTTCCCATCCCGGAGTTGACGGCAGCACCATTCATCTCCATCCTGAATATGCAGGTCGCGACCGGACCTGCCACCATTCCAGCGATTGTCGGTGCAATCCAGATCTTCGGATTGCGGATGATGTTGCCCATCTGGAGCATGCTGGTGCCAAGTCCCTGGCTCACAAGGCCGCCCCAGCGGTTCTCACGGAAGCTCATGACAGCGAACCCGACCATCTGCGCACAGCAGCCTGCGACAGCTGCCCCACCGGCAAGGCCCGTAAGGCCAAGCCCGGCACAGATTGCGGCAGAGGAGATCGGAAGAGTCAGGGCCATGCCCACAAGCACGGCAACCAGCATTCCCATCATGAAAGGATGCAGCTCAGTGGACCACATGATAAGATTGCCCACCCAGCCTACGGCCTTCCCGATCGGAGCGGCAACCAGGGCTGCAAGACCGACACCGGCAAGGATCGTGACGATCGGAGTGACGAGAATGTCGACCTTCGTCTCCTTGCTGACCGCCTTGCCGAACTCTGCGGCAACGATGGAGACGATGTAGACAGCGAACGGTCCACCGGCTCCACCAAGGACGTTGGTGGCGTAACCCACAGGGATCAGCGAGAACAGCACGAGCCCGCTGGCACCGAGGGCGCTGCCTATTGCGGCAGCCATGGCCGGGCCGACCATCGCGGAGGCAAGGCTGCCGACGGTGTAGCCCTTGCCGGCAATCTCGACGACGCTCGCCGTCAGGAATCCGATGTGGAACTGGGACCCGAGCGTGTTGAGGATGGTTCCGACCAGAAGCGTGCAGAACAAGCCCTGCGCCATCGCGGACATCGCATCGATGCCGTAACGCTGCAGGGAGAAGACAATGTTCTTCCTCTTCAGGAAGGAAGCCAGACGGTTTTCCTTATTCGACATTCAGGGAATTCTCAGTGATGAACTGATCGAGGGCAGCACCGCCATCGATGCTGCGGATGCAGTCCTTGAGGATGGTAACCTTCGATGCAGGGACGACCTTGAGGATGTTGGCCGTGCTTTCCTTCACGCAGTAGTCGCCGGCGATGCCGCAGACAGCGACCTTGTCGGCAGACTTGAGCCAGCTCATGATCCTGCCCTCGGCAAGATCCTCGAAGGCGCCATACTGCTCCTTGTCCTGATCCTTTCCCTTGAGGAAGAGCTGAACCTTGTCATCACCACCTGCAAGGATGGAAGCGAATTCGTCTGCAAGACCGGCTCCCTGGGTGTAGGCGACACAGTGAGAAGGCCAGATGCCACCTTCAGCGGCAAACGAGCAATGGTTGCCAGGATGCCAGTCAAGAGTGAAGATCACAGCGTCATAGGCCTTCGCAGCCTCGGCAATCTTGGCAGGAAGTTCCTCACTTCCAGAAACATAGAGCGACCCTTCAGGACTGAAGAAGTCACGCTGGACATCCACTACTACAAGAACGGAAGACACATTTGATGTGCATTCTGTGCACTCGGTGCACTCGGTGCATTCCTGATTTCCCTTTGCATTTCTAACGCAGGAGGTTGATACCGCAGCTGCGAAAGCCATGGCCAATGCGAGGCCTGTCACAAGAAAATTCTTCATCTCTTTCTGAAACAAGAAGTAATAACACGCAAAATTACTAAAGAATATCCAAACCTTCAATCGAAATCTCACTACCTTTGCATCCCGGCAAAAACCAGGAAGATGATCACCAGGATAATTGGAGGGGCCGTCTACACACCCTCAGGCATAAGGAAGGACGCCGACATAGTGTTCTATGACGACGCCCTCAACCTTAGGTTCGTTATGCAGAAGGGACGCATTGCGCGCCCTTTGTGAATATTCCTACATGAAGATGTATCTGAGTACGAAGAGTACGAAGAGCACCCACATCGTCGGTGATACCTTCTTTACCTTTCCTGTGCATGCATTGAGCACGACATAGGTGATGATGCAGAGGAGGATACCGTTGGCGATGCTGTAGGTAAGAGGCATCATGACAGCTGCGATGAATGCAGGGATGGCCTCTGAATAGTCGTCCCAGTCGATCTCCCTGATAGGGCCCATCATCATCACACCCACGATCACGAGAACTGCACCCGTTGCCACCGATGGGATGGAGAGGAAAAGAGGTGAAAGGAAGAGTGAGAGTGCGAAGCAGGCAGCAATCGTGAATGAAGTGAGACCTGTACGGCCACCGGCAGAGACGCCTGATGCGCTCTCGATGTAAGTGGTTGTGGTAGAGGTTCCAAGACATGCACCGACAGTTGTTGCGACTGCGTCGGACATGAAGATCTTGTCGAAGTTCTCAACCTTCTCGGAAGGATCGATCGCTGCAGCCTTCTCGGTGACACCGACGACTGTTCCGATGGTGTCGAACATGTCGATGCAGAGGAAGGTCAGGACGACCACGAGCATGTCAGAGCTGAGGATCTGGCTCCACTCGAACTTGCAGAAGATCGGAGCGATTGAGTCAGGGACAGAGACGATACCGCCGTAGTTCGTGATTCCCATAGGGATTCCGATGATGGTGGTCGCGAGAATGCCGATGAGGATACCACCCTTGACATTGAGGACGACGAGGATTCCGGTGAGAAGGAAACCGATGATGAAAAGGATTCCGGCTGGGGATGTAAGGCTGCCCAGAGTCACAAGCGTTGCGCCGTCGTCGACGATGATGCCGGCGTTCTGCAGACCGATGAAGGCGATGTACAGGCCGATGCCGGCACCGATTGCCTTCTTGCATGAGACAGGGATGGCATTGACGATGAGGTCACGGATCTTGGTCACCGACAGGATGATGAAGATGATACCTTCAAGAAGGATTGCAGTGAGAGCGAACTGCCAGCTGTAACCCATTGAAAGGCAGACCGTGTACACAAAGAATGCATTGAGTCCCATGCCAGGGGCGAGACCGAAAGGCTTCTTTGCGTAGAAAGCCATGACGAGAGTACCGACGATGGCAGCAAGTGCGGTCGTCGTGAAGACTGCTCCGGTAGGCATTCCCTTGTCGGCAAGTGCCGAGAAGATGCCTGGGTTGACGGCAAGGATGTAGGCCATCGTGAGGAATGTGGTGATTCCAGCGACGATCTCAGTCCTTACACTGTGTTTCTGCGGATTGAATCCGAATGCTTTAGCTAAGAAAGGTGACATCGTTCAGGAATTAGAAGACCCACTTGGTACCGATGCAAGGATTGCACATGAAACCCTTGTTTCCGGCAAAATTGTAAGAGAGCTCGACCTCGCCACCGATGTGGAGGTTCTCGCAGCCGAAGAACTGGCCGACATTGTACCAGAGCTGAGGCTCGGTAAGGATCGAGAAGCCAGTCTTGGAACCGTCAAGATAGACAGTGTTGTTTCCCCATGCGTCAAGGAAGCCGCTGAAGCGGAGGCCCTGGAGACCGAAGAGGTCCTGGAGTCCCCAGACAGCAGTGAACTTCAGAGGAAGGTCGGTGGTGCCGAAGCCGTTCATCTTCTCATACATGAGATAGAGGTTGAGAGTGTTCTTGTAGTCCTGTGAGTGGAAGAAGTAGTTTGCACCGGCGCAGAACACACCGTTGCCCCAGGTCGATCCATCATACTCGAGGTGGAGGCTGAGATCCTTCAGGGCTGAGTCTGACCAGAAGTTCAGAGCACGCTCGATCTCGTAATAGCTGCCGTTGATGGCGCTTCTTGCAGGATTGTTCCTGTCAGCAGAAGTTGGATAGTAGTGGTCAATGAAGAAGAAGGTGTTTCCCCACTTGTCTCCCTTGAACATTTCGACGGTGGTGGTAGCATAGCCACGTCCGAGGTCATAGAAAGTCTGGAGATTGGTCTGTGCAGCGGCAAACTGTACCGATGCGAGCACCGCAGCTGCGATGACAAGTAACTTTTTCATATGAATTGGATTGTTTTGTGATTATTCTGCTTTCTTATCGAAATTGTAGTCGTTGCCAGGAAGGATTGCATTGAGGATGATTCCTGCAAGTGCAGCGACTGCGAGGCCGGAGAGGTTGATCGTGGCCTTTCCGACAGCGAATGAGATGCTGCCCGGACCATAGTTGATACCGATCGCAAGCACAAGGATGAGGGCTGCGACAAGCACGTTGCGCGACTCGGTGAAGTTCACCTTGTTCTCGATGAGATTCCTGACACCGACGGCTGAGATCATACCGTAGAGCACGAGGCTGACACCGCCGATCGTTGCTGCAGGAAGTGCGCCGATGATTGCGGCGAACTTAGGCGAGAACGAGAAGAATATGGCCAGGCAGGCCGCGATGCGGATCACGCGCGGGTCGTAGACCTTGGTAAGGTTGAGCACGCCGGTGTTCTCACCGTAAGTGGTGTTGGCAGGCGCGCCGAAGAGCGATGCGAGAGCAGTTGCAAGACCGTCGCCCATGAGAGTGCGGTGGAGACCAGGATCCTCGAGATAGTTGATGCCGGTCGTGCTGGAGATCGCACACATGTCTCCGATGTGCTCCATCATGGTTGCAAGGGAGATCGGGAGGATGGTGATGATCGCGGTGATCACAAGGCCCCAGTCAGGGTTGGAGAACACTGCGAACGCCGTGTCCTTCATCTTGAACGGGAATCCGATCCATGCAGCCTCCTTGACAGTGGAGAAGTCCACCTGACCGGCAAGCATGGCAGCAAAATAGGACACCAGGACGCCGACAAGGATAGGGATGATGCGGATCATTCCCTTGCCCCAGATGTTGCAGACAATGATCACTGCAATCGCGAGGATTGCAACCCACCAGGAGGCCGTACAGTTGTTGATTGCCGAGCCCGAGAGAGTCAATCCGATGGCGATGATGATCGGACCGGTGACGACCGGAGGGAAGAATCTCATCACCTTGCTGACTCCGAATGCCTTGATGAGGGCTGCGAGAACAAAGTAGAGCAGGCCGGCACAGAAGACTCCGATGCAGGCATAAGGAAGGGAGGCTGCCTGATCAAGGCCATGGCTGGCTCCGATCGTCACGACAGCGGCATAACCACCGATGAATGCGAAGGATGATCCGAGGAATGCAGGGACCTTGAGCTTCGTGAGAAGGTGGAAGAGAAGAGTGCCGATACCGGCGAAGAGTAGTGTGGCTGACACCGAGAGACCGGTGAGAGCAGGAACGAGGATCGTGGCGCCGAACATTGCAAACATGTGCTGCAAGCCAAGGACACCCATTTTCTTGACGCCAAGTGTCCTGGCATCATAGATGGCGTTGAAGCCTTCAGAACTCTTTGTACCCATAATGTGACAAAAATAGCAATGTTCTTTTTCAGATGCCACAGCGGAACCGAAAAGAATCATTGTTTTTTTGCACATACTTATCAACAGGGGTACCCGGACCGGCCACGCCGCAGGGCTCATGGACGAGCTCCGGTGACTTCGATGGAGACCGGTCCGATGAGGCCGGCGCGAGGCGTGCCGCGGTACGGCGACGGAATGGTCTGGTAATGGTTCGAGAGCGAGCTGTACACCAGGACCTCGACCTTGTTCGCACCCACCTTCAGCAGGTCGGTGATGTCCATCGAATACGGCTGTGTCAGAAGCACTTCCGGCTTTGATCCATTGATGGAGACCTCACAGGTTGCATCAACCTCACCAAGATTGAGGCGGTAATGGCAGAGATCGGATGGATCGACGTCGATGACCTTTGAATATCGCAGTCCTCCGGAGTAGTACTTCATCGCTCCGGCTTCCGTCCAGTCCCCGGCCTCCATACGCCCGCCGCGGCAGGACATCCGGACCGGGCTCCGGAAGAACGCCGCACCCGTGACATCCGGATCGGGGACACCGGTCACCTCGACCTGGCAGATTCCTGACGCGTATGGGATTTCCAGCCCGAATGGCTGTCCATCGTCCAGCGTGCCAAGGTCCAGGGAGACGCCATCCACCTTGACCGACAGGACCTTGC
>JAGHSC010000066.1 GCA_018066065.1 Candidatus Cryptobacteroides faecihippi | reverse complement strand
AATAATTGATAATCACCAATCGCCAACCCCGTTCCTCCAGCCGCATAGCGAGTGCCTCACAAGCAGAATGGAGTGATTCCCGGACAAACGCCCGCTCGGAGGGCCTCACAAGCAGAATGGAGCTAATATTCCGTCCGTCGCACGCGGGAAACGCGGAATCGAAGGGCAATGCTGTCCGCCGAGCCCGTCGCGCGCGGAACTACTTCCGGTAGTTGGCAGCATTGCGGCGGCCGTACTCCATCGACTTCGCCATCGCCTCCTCCGAAGCAGCAGCATCACCATAGAAACGAAGGATGATACCCTTCATCCTCATCATGCCAGCCCTCTCCATGTCAGTCGTGGCAGCCTCGAAAGCATCATCCATGAACTTGAGAGTCTCCTTCCTGATCTCAGGGTCGGTTGCCTGGCCGAGCCTGGCCACATTGCTGGCGACGAAGAACTGGCCAGCCTGTGGCGAGAGCACCTTCTCCTCAAGGTTCTCCCTCAGGCACTCGAGGATTGCCTTCAGGTCGCCGTCCTGGTTGGCCTTGGTGGCACGCATCGGAAGAAGGATTGCGGGCACGCACGGATCATCGCACTTCTTGAGGAAGGCGCTGAGCTTGTCAAAGGCAGCCTGATCGAAATCAGCATCCGGACCCACAGCCTTGCTGTTGGTGAACGGATAAGCCTCGATGGCAATGAGCGAAGCGAGCTTCCAGTCGACCGGCTGCGAACCGATCCTCTCGGTGAAGAACTTACGGTTCTTGAAAACCAACTGAGCAGGAGCACTGTAAAGATTCCTCACACCATCAGAGAAAATCTCCCAATTCTCAGGCTCGGCAAGCTTCTTCTTGCCCATCCCCTTCAGGTAATCCTGAGCGACCTCATCCATGAGACCAGTCAGCCTCGCCTTGCCAAGCACCTTGAGGTAGCTGCCAACCGTCTCCGGAGTCTTGTCGCCACCCTCGTAGGCAGCCTTCAGCCTGTCCATTGAATATTCAGGATTCAGAGCCTTCTCTGCCTCTTTGATGAGTTCCTGCGGCTTCCTGGCACCGATGACAGTGTGCACAAGGCACTGGTTGCCGGAATCGATGAAAAGCATTGTAGGATAGGCGCTTACGCCGAACTTCTTGTTCAGCTTCAGGCCCTCCCCTTTCTCCATGTCAAACTTGACATTGAAGAAATTCTTGTTGAAATAGTCAGCGACATCGTCATTGGTGAAGACATCCCTGGCCATCATCTTGCACGGACCACACCAGGAAGTGTAGCAATCGATGAAGATCGTCTTGCCCTGAGCCTTTGCCTGGGCAAACATCTCCTCGACGGTGATCCCCTCAGGAGCAAACTGAATGCTTCTGTTCTGAGCATCGGCCACAAGGCCGGAAACAAGTGCGATGGCTGCAGCAATGCAGCCTGTGATTATTCTTTTCATGGTCTATTCAAATGCTGTGTTCTGCTTGAGCTTACCCTTTGAAATGGTCACCTCGTAGTCAGGGATCGGAAGGATCTGCTGAGCGCTGGTCAGGTCTGCATTCCTTAGCTTTCCACCCGTGCGGATGACATCCCAGCGGCGATGGTTCTCGAACGCAAGCTCACGGTTCCTCTCCTTGACGATCTCATCGATGAACTCACCGACATTGGAGAAGTCGGAAGCCTTGAAGGCTGCAGGCTTCTTGCCAGGCTCGAATGGCTTGAGCCTGATGTCGTTGAGCTGCTTGAGCGCATCGGCGGAGACAGCCTGGTCGCGGCGAGCGAGGGCCTCTGCAAGATTGAGCTTGATCTCGGCAAGGCGGATGTAGTGGACATCATCGTAGCCCTCGGAGTTGGTGTACTTCAGAGGAGCGTACTCATCCTTGTGGAAGTTGGTGCTGCCGATGCCGATGAGGTAGTTGCTGCTGCCGTCTCCCGGGCCTCTCATGTCTCCCTCAAGGTAAAGGTCAGCCATTGCTGCCTTGTCCACGCAGAAGAGACGCTTGGTGTAGCAGTACATGCCAAGTCCATTGGTGTACTTCGTGGTGCTGATTCGGCTCGGCTGGTAGAAGATGATCTCCTTTGACCTGACGGTCGGATCCGGGTAGACCTTTGACTCTGCATCATACTCGTTGAGCGGGAAGATGCTGCCCCTGTAGTCCTTCCAATCAGAAGAAAACTCGTAGTCTGCGCTCGCGAGGACCTGGGTTGCATATTCAGCGGCCTTGTCCATGCAGTCCTTGTCATTCTTGTAGCTGCCCATGTAGAGGTAGACGCGGGAAAGAAGCGCGAGGGCGGCACACTTGGTGGCGCGGAAGCGGGAATCTGCGGTTCCGGCACTGGCAGGCAGGTCGGAGGCAGCGATCTCGAGATCCTTGATGATGAAGTCCCAAGTCTCCTTGACGGTTGCCCTGGCGACATAGTCCTCCGGATTGTAGCCATCGTAAGGCTTGTCCCTGATGATGAGACCGAGACCATCATAGTTGCCGGTGAGGGCGCCGTCACCGAAGGTCCTGAGAAGGCTGTGGTAGACGAATGCCCTGATGAAGCGGGCCTCAGCCTTGTACTGCTTCTGGGTGGCCTCATCGTAGTCGGCAAAGCGGTCGATGCCGTCGATGATGCAGTTGGCGTAGTCGATGGCATTGTAGCCCTTGATCCAGGTGGAGAGGATCTCACCGTCCCTGCAGCTGTTGTCGTACTCCCCTTTCTGGAGCGCGAGGCAGTCAGCGACGCCATCCTCGTACACCATGAGGTTCTCGGTGCCGAGGTCTCCAGCAAGGAAGCTGTAGGAGACGTAGCTGTAGTTGTTCTGATCCTCCGGCGCACCGGCGTAGTACACATTCATTCTTGAATATGCGCCTATGAGGGCTGCCTGGGTGGTCTTGGAATCAGCGTACACATTCTGGTCGACCATCACATTCTCCGGAGCGAGGTCCAGGTTGCATGAGGTGATGGCTGCTATAGCGAATAATGTGGATAATGTCTTTCTCATGGCAGTACTTCTTTAAAAAGCAATCCTTGCTCCAAGCTGATAGCTGCGGGACTGCGGCATCGTCATGTAGTCGTAACCCGAGGAGATTGCAGATGATCCGAATGCACTGGACTCAGGATCGAGACCGGTGTACGGAGTGATGGTGAAGATGTTCGTGGCGACAAGGAAGAGCTTGAGCTGCCTGATGAAGCCGATCTTCTTGACAAGGTCCTGTCCCATCTGCCATGCGAACTCTATGTTCTTGAGCCTGAGGTAGTCACTGCTCTCGAGGTACCTGGTGGTCGTGACGGCTGTGGTGTAGTCGTAGTTGCCCACGATGGACTTGTTGCGGAGCTTAGGCACATCGGTCTTCTGGCCCTGGATCTGCCACATCTTGAGGATGTCCTGATGGAGGTTGAAGGCATTCGGCGATGTGTAGTTCATCAGGTCGGCCTTCGTGCCGTTGATGGTCCTGCCGCCGACTGAGAACGTCAGCATGAAGCTGAGCTCGAGGTTCTTGTAGGTGAAGAGGTTGGACAGACCACCGTAGAAGGTAGGAAGGGCGGTTCCCATGACGACCTTGTTGTTCTGGGAGTTGGACCAGTCAGCGGCCGGAGGGGTCGTGGAGATGGTTCCGTCGTTGTACTTCCAGAGAGGGTCACCAGTCTCGGAATCGACTCCAGCCCACTGATGAAGGTACCACTGGGCTGCCGGATAGCCGACCTCGTAGTACTTGAATGTGGTGTTGAGCTGGTCGAGCTGGTCGCCGGAGAAGTTGAGCTTGAGGATCTTGTTCGTGCTGCGGGCAAGGTTGAGAGTGGTCATCCATCCCCAGTCCTTGCGGCGGATGTTCTGCGAGACGATCCTGAACTCGATACCGCTGTTGCGCATGTCGGCGATGTTCTGGTCCTGCTTGGTGTAGCCTGTGTAGCCAGGGAGGTCGGATGCGAAGAGCATGTCGATGGTCTTCCTGTAGTAGTAGTCGAGGGTGAACTCTACCCTTCTGTCCTTGAAGGTTCCGTCAAGACCTGCGTCGTAGGTGATGGTCTTCTCCCAGTCGAGGTTGACGTTGCCCGGCTGCGACATCTTGAGGAAGGTGTAGCCGCCGTACTGGATCGGATTGAGGACGTAGGTTGCCTGGGCGCCATAGTAGCTGTTGTAGGCATCCTGGCTCTGCCAACCGATGGATCCGCGGAGCTTGAGGTCCTCGACCCATGGGTACCTGTCCTTGATGAATGGTTCCTCCGAGATTCGCCATCCGAGCGATACGGAAGGTGTGTTGAGGAATCGGTGGTTGCGGTTGAAGCGGCTGGAACCGTCGAGGCGGTAGGTCAAGCCGGCGAGGTACTTGTTGTGGTGGGTGTAGTTGACTCTCGCGAAAGCGGAGAGCAAGGCCCAGCGGCTTGTACCTGAGTAGTTCACGATCCTTCTCTGTGCGGAGCCGACTCCCACGAGGGCAGGGCTGAAGAAGTCACCGCCGTAGACCGAGCATGAATATTCCTGTGAGGTCTCGTAGCTCTGTCCCACGACGCCCTGGAGGAAGTTCCTGTCGCCGAACTCGTAATTGAGGTTCAGGGTGTTGTTGTTGACGAAGCGGAAGTTCTGGGCAGTGGTCTCGGATGCGTGGTTGTTAGGGATCGCAGCGAGTTCCACAGGGAGCTCAGCCTTCTTCGTGTATGTGTTGCTGTTGTCCATGTCCATTCCGAACTCGCTCTTGAAGCTGAGCCACTTGAGCGGCTTGATCTCGGCGTAGACATTTCCGACGGCGCGGATGTTTCCAAGTGAGCTGTCATCATCGTAGGCCATGGCAACCGGGTTGTAAGCCTCGAGGTAGCCGATGGAGTTGTAAGGTGAATAGCCGTAGAAGTACTTGCCATCCTCCTTGTAGACAGGGGTGTTCGGAGCTTTCTTGAGTGCGTAGTTGTACACCTTGGAAGCTTCCATTGCATTGTTGACATTCTTGGCCAGGGACATGTTCGCTCCCACGGTCACGACCTTGTTGACCTGTGAGGTGATGTTGATCCTGGCATTGTAGTTCTGCATGTCGTTGTTGATCACGTAGGACTGTGAGTTGGAGTAGCCGATGCTGATGAAGTAGTTGACCTTGTCGGTACCTCCGTTGACGGATGCAGAAGTGTTGTTGCTGACGGCAGTCCTGGTCACAGCGTCGATCCAGTCCGTGTTGATGCCTGGATTGAACTTGTAGGTGTTGCCGGAGTAGAACATTGAGTAGACCATCGCATAGTTGTCACCATTGAGGATGGGAAGCTTGCCCATCGGGGTGTCGAATGATGTCGAATGGTTGATTGTGATCTGGGCCTCCTCTCTCTTGCCCTTCTTGGTGGTGATGAGGATGACGCCGGCGGCTCCGCGGGAGCCGTAGATTGCTGTTGCGTAGGCGTCCTTGAGGATCTCGATGGATTCGATGTCCTCAGGATTGAGGGATGTGAGCGGGTTGCGCTCGAAGTTCTGGTTGATCATGTCGGAGTTGCTCGCCAGTGATCCGCCACCGGTGGTCATCGATCCCATTGCGACGGCCCTGATGGCTCCTCCTGTCGTGCTGATGGAGTTCGCTCCCCTGTCGGGACCGTAAATCGGAACTCCGTCGATGACGTACAGAGGGTTGTTGTCACCCATGATGGAACTGACACCACGGATGGTCAGAA
>JAGHSC010000173.1 GCA_018066065.1 Candidatus Cryptobacteroides faecihippi | reverse complement strand
CTTCTTGATTCTGTCCGAGATCGTGCGCGCGAACCTGCGGTAAGGGGACATGAATGCCTGCTTGACGCTGATCGGATTGTCGACGATCTTGGTGACGACTGCATCCCACTCGGCGCCCTGGCGGTCGTAGAAGACAGCATTCTGTCCGACCCTGAGGCTGGTTATCTGGCCTTCGGTGAGGACGGCGGCAATGTTCATCGACTGTCCCTTGGACTTGGATGTGCATGCGCAGTAGAGGATGAACATGCCACTGAGTGCGGCCATGTCGCCCTGCTTGCCCATGTCTGCTACCTTGATGCAGAGATCGGTGCTGCGCTGGTCGATGTAGAGGGTTCCAGCCTGGAAGATTGCCTTGGTCTTTCCATCGACGCTTGCATAGAAGTCGTCGAAGGTGACGAAGTTGCGGATGAATGTAAAGAAATCGCGGTTGAGTATCAGGAGCTTCCTGACCGATTCAACACTGGCGACACTGCCTTCGAGAGCCTTGTCCTGAGCGATCAGGTCAAGGATTGCAGCCTTCTGGTCGGCAGCAAGGATGGCCTTTGCCCTGTCGGCTCCGAGAGCCTCGACGCATTCACCCTTCTTGGTTCCAAGCCACGCCGTGTAGGCACCGAACTTTGCCTGTACAGCATTCCACTGATCTTCAGTGAGTTCAGCCGCATCGGCATCAAGAACAAGAGCCTTGAATGATGCAACGGCAGCCTGCCATGCAGGGTTGATGCCTTCGGTGAGTGAAAGGGTCTGGGACGCCGAAACCTTCGCAAGTGGATATTCAGCGATCTCATCCACGCAGGCTGAGAGATTCTTTGTGCTGATCTCTGTGATCTTGTCGGCTGAGACGTCGAGGGATGCGTCGGTGGAGTTGAATGCGGCAAGCTTGCAGCGGAGGAAGTAGTCGTCGACCTTTGCCTTGATGGCATTGACTGCGGCAAGGGCTGAAGCCGTGTCTGCCCCGTAAGGGAAGACATTGTCCTTGTCGGCATCTCCTGCCTCGACCCATGCGCAGTAGTCTGCGACAGCCGTGTAGAATGCCTCGACCTTGTCTGCATCGATTCCGGCCTCACCGCTTCTGTCCGTGACGGAGCCTGCGCAGGCGATTGCATCGGTGATGGTCTGCTTCAAGGCCTCATCCTCGGTGGCGGCAGGAGTGATGATGCCGTCTCCGTTGAAAGGCTTCTTGGAGATGAGGTCGAGATAGGCGGAAGCATCCGCAAGGGTGATGGAATCCTTTTCCTCACCTGAGGCGGCTACAATCTGCCTTGCGCAATCGAGAAGAGTCTTTCCTTCCTCTGATTCCTCATTGAAAGCATTGAAGGCGAGCTCGTCACCTGCCTTGACGAGGGTGTCGGCGTCCTTCAGGACGGAGGTGAGCCACTTCGCTGCAGCGACGACTTCATTGACATGGATCTGGCCGTCCTTGTCAGAATCGATGATCGAGAGAGTCTCAGGTTCCATCTCAAGCCCGCTTACAGGGCTGCTGAGGACGGTCCAGAGTTTCTGGTCAAGCTCATCCAGATGGGCGATGTCCTGTCCGGTGGCGATGTTGACCCTGGTCACCCCACCGATGGTGGAGAATTTCCAGTCGTAGTTACCGTTTGATTTCATATTCTACTGTCTGATTGTTTGGATATTCATTCGCATGGACACGAAACCGTGTCCCAAAAGGACAAATATATCAAATCATTGATTAAAATCATTATATTTGGGAATAAGAAAAACACATCACATGAAAAGAATCATCCTTTCCGCAGTTGCAGCCATTTCAGTGTGCATCGCCATGCATGCTTCCGGCAGGAACGTGACAGACCTCAGATGCGAAGGACTCCACAGCCCTTTGGGAATCGACAACACCACACCTCATTTCAGCTGGAAGGTCAATGAGATTCAGAAGACCTACAGGATCCAGGCAGCCACCACCCTCAAGGCGCTGCAGGACGGGAAGGCCGACCTGTGGGACAGCGGATCGGTAAGCTCAGACGACTGCGTCATGGTGCCTTACGCCGGGAAGCAGCTCTCCTCCAGGGAACTCTGCTGGTGGAGGGTTTCCGTCAACGGAAAAGACTGGAGTGAGCCCCAGAGGTTCAGTGTGGGAATCATCAGCCCGGATGTCATGCCCGGTGAATATGTGGGAGCATGCGGCGGAGAAGCCATGCACTCCCCTGTCGTCTACTCGACCTTCAAGACAAAGGATGCGGGAAAGACAGCATTCCTGCATGTCAACTCCCTTGGCTACCACGAAGCCTATGTCAACGGTCACAGAGTCTCGGAGACAGTACTGACACCAGCTGTGTCCCAGCTTGACAAGAGATCCCTCATCGTCACCTACGACGTCACCCCATTCCTCAGGAAGGGAAAGAACGACATCGCCATCTGGATGGGACAGGGATGGTACAACAGGAAAGGCCACTTCAAGGCCGAGTATGACGGGCCGCTCGTAAAGGCTTGCCTGGACGTGCTCAGCGGTGGGGAATGGTCCACCGTCGCTTACACCGACAGCTCATGGAAGGGCGTCGAGAGTGGATATTCAAACAACTCCATCTGGTACTCCGGACAGTTCGGTGGAGAGAAAGTCGAGACCGGAAGGATTCCTGAATGCCTCTGCGCCGCGAGCCTTGACAAGCTCGGTCCGGTCGGGGTCGATGTCGTGAAGGTAAGCATCCCGCAGGCCACACCTCAGATGTGCGCAGCGAACATCCTCAAGGAAGTCGTTCCGGCAGTCAGCATCGAGCCGGCCGGCAAGGACAGGTGGATCGTGGACATGGGCAAGGTCATGAACGCCCAGATCGAGGTTGCCCTCAAGGGACAGGCCGCAGGCGACGAGGTGAGGATCCTGTACAGCGACGAGACCCAGAACAGAGGCAAGGACCAGGGATGGGGCTTCGACGAGATGGTCTGCTGCGGTGATCCGGCAAAGGACATCTTCCGCAGCAAGTTCAACCATCATGTGTTCAGGTATGCGATACTCGAAGGTGTGCATGAGAGGCCTGCCCTCGGCGATGTCAAGGCCCACAGATTCGGCGCATGCGACGCAAAGGGAAGTTCCTTCCACAGCTCCGACCCTGACCTTGACAGGATCCACGACATGGTGGCCTACACGATGGACAACCTTGTCTTCAGCGGCTACATGGTCGACTGCGCAAGCATCGAGAGACTCGGCTATGGCGGAGACGGCAACGCCTCCTGCCTCTCGCTCCAGACAATCTACGACATAAGTCCTCTCTACATGAACTGGCTCCAGGCATGGAACGACACCGTCGGAGAGGACGGACACCTTCGCCACACCGCCCCAAGCCCTATCAGTGCCGGAGGCGGCCCATACTGGTGCTCGTTCATCGTCCAGGCCCCATGGAGGGTCTACATGGCATCCGGCGACACCAGACCTCTCGAGAGATGCTACGAGACCATGAAGAAATGGCTCGGCTATGTCGACACCTACTCCGTCGACGGACTTCTCAAGAAATGGCCTGAAGACGACAGGAGGGCATGGTACCTGGGAGACTGGCTTGCCCCAAGAGGAACCGATGTCACTCTGGAGGAATCTGTCGACCTGGTCAACAACTGCGCTCTCAGCCAGAGCTACGCCGACCTGATCAAGATCGCGGGAATCCTTGGCAAGGCTGAGGATGAGAAGGAATTCGTCGCCAGGAAGCATGCCACCGACAGCCTCATCAACAAGGTATTCTACCACGAGGATGAAGGGATTTACGGTACCGGATCCCAGCTCGACATGATCTATCCTATGCTCGTGGGTGCGACACCAGAGGGAATCAGGGAGCAGGTCAAGGCCAAGCTCTTCGAGCGTACCAGGGAACTGAATGGAGGACACCTCGGTCTCGGACTGGTCGGAATCCCTGTCATGGCAGAGTGGGCCGCACTCGAGAAGGAAGCCGACTTTGTCTACGGAATGCTGAAGAAGAGATCCTACCCAGGCTACCTCTACATGCTGGACAATGGCGCAACCGCCACATGGGAAGACTGGGACAATCCTCGCAGCCAGCTCCACAACTGCTTCAACGGAATCGGAAGCTGGTTCTACCAGGCACTTGGAGGAATCATCCAGGACAAGCCGGGATTCAAGCATGTAAGGATCGAACCGCAGTACCCTGAAGGACTCGACTGGGTCAGAGTGTCCCAGGAGACCCCATACGGCACCATCTGCGTGTCATGGGAGCGCAAGGGTGATGAGGTGAACCTGCGTGTCGACATCCCGTCAGGCATCACGGCTACCATCGAAGGGATGGAACTTGGCCATGGTTCCCACGACCTCTACGCAAAGGCAAGATAAGGTTCGCACACGGCCTGATGGACATCCAGAGCACAGTTGTGGCGGCAATAGGCTTCCTGGCGCAGGCTTTCTTCAGCGTCAGGATCATAGTGCAGCTGTACAAGTCCGAGAAGGAAAGGAAGATCGCCTCGCCGACTTCGTTCTGGATCTTCAGCCTGGCCGGATCCTGGCTGATGTTCATCTACGGATGGCTCAGGAATGATTTCTCAATCCTCTTCGGTCAGTTCATCAACTACTACATCTACATCTGGAACCTCAAGGAAAGAGGCACTTGGAACGGGATGACGGCCATCTTCAGGGGCGTCATCTTCATGACCCCGGTGCTGGCTGCCGCACTCGTCCTCAACGATGCAGGGCGGTTTGTACAGGATTTCTTCAGGAAGGACGGAATCCCTCTCTGGCTGGTGGCATTCGGAACGATCTCGCAGATGGTCTTCAACACAAGGTTCATCTACCAGGTGATCTACTCCGCAAGGAGGAGCGTCTCGGCTCTGCCGCTGATGTTCTGGATCATCAGCCTGACCGGATCGGTGATGATCATCATCTACGCAATCTTCAGGAAGGACATAGTGCTCCTGATCGGGCAGGGTCTGGGAGCCATCACCTACCTGATGAACATCGTCATCGGTGTCAGAGCGAGCGGTAGCCGGGATAGTCGGAAAGGAAACCGTACTTGAACCCAAGCGGATTGGAGGCATCATCTGCCTCGGTCTCGATGCAGAATCTCTCGAGTATCTCTTTCACTGTCAGATTGTTCTGTTTGAAGTACTCAAGTTGTGCCTCGTTCTCGGCGCCACGGAAAAGCTTCTGCACGGTCTCTCCGAAACGGATCGTCAGGTTGGATGGGCGAAGGCTTCGGAGACCATTTTCGTCACGTCCCTGAAGCAGATAGAGCACATCTCCGGCAGCAGCAGCCTTCTTCAGGTCATAGCCCAGCACGTCACGTTCGTAGACAGCAGTCTCCGCGATCAAAGCTCCTCCGTCGGTCACCTTGCGGTCGGCCCTGTTGAAGCAGAGCGCAAGCTTGAGCGAGGAGAACTCGGTGCAGAAGCAGAAATCGCCTGTAGAGTCCATGAAACCGGCAAGCGGCCCGCGGCCTGAATATTCAGGTGCGATGCTGTTGACGATCGAGGTGACCTTTCCCTGACTCATGGTCTGGGTCCTGGTCGGAAGTGTTCCCCTCTCCCAGCCTCCGCCAGGGATGGCGTGGAATCCATAGCCTGTCTCATAGTCATAGGTGCTTCCGAACCTGCCGGTGGAGTCGATGGACATGGTCATCGCGACAACGCCCCTGCACATGTCGTGAAGGCCGAAGGCATCCACTGCAGCCAGGACAGGCATCACGGGAGACGCAGAGCAGACCCACACATCTATCCCATTGTCATTCAAAGCCTTCCAGAGCTCCCTCAAATTGTCGGTCACAGCAACTCCATCGATCCATGAGTGAGTCCTTTCCCCGAGGGTCCATGACCTGCGGCGCGTCTCCACCCTTGAATATTCAGTGTGCGACCTCCTTGCCAGGTCGTAGAGTTCTTCCTCTGTCATGCCGGAGAACCATCCAAGCACCCAGAGATAGGCTTCATCGGCAGTCATGAAATCCTGAAGGAAGTCATACATGTGACCCATCTCGATGGCAAATGATTTCCAGAGGTCGGACTCCCTGACGCCTTGCATTGCGTCCTCGGAGAGGCCTGCGGGAGTGAATGTCCGAACCTTTCGTAAAGGGCTTCGTAGTCCGCAGCAAGTTCGGCAACCTTCTCCCTGACGGGCTGCGGTGCATCGGCCTCCGGCTCGACCACAGCCTCGACGAATTCCTGAGGGGTGAGGCCGAAGCTCATTGTCTCAAGCTGGTAGATCATCAGCTGCTCGGAGATGTCAAAGATGGAAGTAGTGTTGTCGAAGTCGAAGACAACATATTCCTTCTGAGGGCCATTGCCGTAGGTACGGATGAAATCATTCAGAGCCGAGCGGACATCAGGGGCCCAGTCGGCGTGCTTCAGCGGACCACTCGAGCATGACGAGAGAATGATGGCCACGGAAGCCGCAGCTACGGCAGCGAAACGCCTTAAGCTGAACCGCATCATGCGAGCAGTTCAAGGTTTGAGCGGCCCGGGGAGAGTTTCCCTTCTTCCGCCTTGTGGATTATCTCGACGACCTTGTCGTTCATCGGTGTAGGGACTCCGACCTTGCGGCCGAAGGCGCAGACAACGCCGTTGATGGCATCAACCTCGGTCTTCTTGCCCTTCTCGAGATCCTGAAGCATGCTGGCCTTGAGGAGTGCATGCTTCCTGATCGCTATCGGTATGATCATGAATGAGATTGCTTTCTTGATCGGACCGTTGAAGTCCAGCAGCTTGACGACGTCCTTTCCCTGGATCGGCTCGATCCTGATGCCGGCAGCCTTGCAGACTTCTATGCATTCCTTGATGATGGCCTGGACAATCCTTCTGGAGGACTTGTCGGCTGCAGCTTCCCCGAAAGTACAGCCCATGACGGCACTCATCCCTGAGAATGAAGCATTTATCAGAAGCTTGCTCCAGCGGTTGCCGACGAAGTTGGAGTCCAGTTCAACCGGTCCCATCAGTTCCAGGAGAGCCTTGACGTCACCGAGGTGAGCCGAAGGCTTGCTGCTCAGTGAACCGAGTGAGAATGTCAGGCTGTCCGGTGAGCTGGTCAGTTCGCAGACACCCGGCTCCTTCATCGTCGCACCCCAGGCAACAGTGCAGCCCAGGACCCTTTCGTCACCGACAATCTCGCCGATCTGAAGTTCGGGAAGACCGTTCTGGAGAGTGACGATCACCCCGTCGACTGCCAGGAAAGGCTTGAGGGATGCAACAACCTCCGGATTATGCTGCTGCTTGGTCATCAGGAAGATGATGTCGTAGACTCCGGTCATCTCGTCCGGAGTCATTGCATTGACTTTCTGGTTGAATTCAAGTGTTCCAGTGATGGTGGCTCCATTGGCCTTCAGAGCTTCCACATGTGCCTTGTTGCGGTTGACGAGGTCCACCTGGCCCCCGTTCTTCGTGATGAATGCGCCGAGTATGGTTCCAAGCGAACCGGCGCCGTAGATCATTGTTCTCATATTCCACAAAGTAACGCAAAATAATTGAGAAGATGGGATTATTCCTTACCTTTATCACTTGATATGAAACGCTTGATCTCTCTCTCCATACTGCTCATGACGGTGCTTTCCTCCGCCATCGCCCAGCCATCCATCGAAGAATTCCGCAACCCGCCACGCCAATACCGGCCAAGAGTATGGTGGCACTGGATGAACGGGAACATCACCAAGGACGGTATCCGCAAGGATCTCGAATGGATGGACCGCGCCGGAATCGTCGGTTTCCACAACTTCGATGCAGGCCTCGAGAGCCCTCAGATCGTCGACAGGAGACTCGTCTACATGTCTGAGGAATGGAAGGATGCCTTCAACTATGCTCTGGACCTCGCAGATTCCCTCGGGATGGAAGTAACGATCGCCAGTTCCCCGGGATGGAGCATCACCGGAGGTCCCTGGGTCAGTGAGGAGGATGCAGAGAAGAAGCTGACTTGGAGGGAGATGTCTGTCGAGGGAGGCACGCATTTCAGGGGGCCGCTCCCTGAACCGCTCCGCAACAGCGGACCTTACCAGGAAGAGCTGGCATTCAAGGATGATCCTGAAAGATACTCCTTCTACAGGGACATCTGCGTGATTGCGGTGAAGTGCCCTCCGATGGACACGGCCAGGATAGCCTGCAGCAGGGTAAGGAGCGGGTTCGACACAGACTACACAATCACGGACTCGATCAGGACCGGAGCCACTGAAGACATCACCCCTCTTGACGATGTGCTGGACATAACTTCCAGTTGCAACGACGGAATCCTCGAATGGGATGCACCTCAGGGACGCTGGAAAGTCTTCCGCTTCGGTTTCAACCTTCTAGGCAGAAGAAACGGACCAGCCTCCCCGGAAGCGACAGGACTGGAGGTGGACAAGCTCGACAGAGAGGCTGTAAGGAGGTACTATGACAATTATCTCTCGATGTACAGGGAGGCCAGCAATGACCGGCTTGGCAGTGTCATCAGCCACCTGATGATCGACAGCTACGAATCCGGAAAGGGAACATGGACCCCTGGAATGGAGAAGGAATTCCAGGCCAGAAGGCATTACAGCCTGAGACAGTGGCTTCCAGTGCTTGCCGGCCAGGTCATTGGAAGCGCCGAAGAGAGCGAACGTTTCCTCTTCGACTGGAGGCAGACCCTTGGGGAACTGATCGCCGAGAACCACTACGATGTCGTGGACGGGATACTCTCCCCTCTCGGGATGAAGAGACACACGGAATCACACGAGGAAAGGACAGCCTTCGTCGGAGACGGCATGATGGTCAAGAGACACGCCGACATCCCTATGTCCGCCTTCTGGGTCAGGTACAGGGCCGGCTGGCATGACCTCTACCCGACCTGCGAGGCCGATCTCAAGGAATCCTCATCAGTCGCACACATCTACGGGCAGAACATCTGCGCAGCTGAGTCATTCACCACCAATGGTTTCCCAGGAAAGTGGGACGGATTCGAAGCCTACAGGTGCAACCCAGGCAACCTGAAGCCGGCGGCCGATGCTGCAATGGCCTGCGGATTGAACAGATTCACCATCCACACCTCGGTGCACCAGCCGTCAGATGACCACGTCCCGGGACTCGGACTCGGAAGATACGGTCAGTGGTTCACCAGGCATGACACCTGGGCAGAGGAAGCCAGGACCTGGACAGACTACCTCTCCAGGAGCTGCTACATGCTACAGCAGGGAAGGAACGCTGCGGACATAGCCTACTTCTACGGCGAGGACAGGAACGTCACCGGAAGGTTCTTCTCGGAAAGAGTCTCCATCCCGGAAGGATTCAACTTCGATTTCATCAACGCTGACATACTTCTCAACATGCTCAAGGTGAGGAGGAAGCATCTAGTCACGGACACAGGCATGGACTACGGCGTCCTGGTCATCGACAGGGAGGTCAGGTACATGTCCATGCCGGTGCTGAAGAAGATCCTCAAGCTGGCGCGCAGAGGCGTCGTCATCCAGGGGCCAAGGCCTGTCGGATGCGCCAACCTGAAGGCCAGCGATGCCAGGTTTGCAAGGATGGTCTCCAGAGTCTGGGACAGAGGCAGAAGGAATGTCATTGAATATGAGGACATTCAGAAGGCTCTGCTCTCCTCGGGGCTGGAAATGGACATGGAAGTGGTCTCGGGAGGATCTTCCGACAGTCTCAGGTTCGTGCACAGGAAGCTGGACAAGGGAGACATCTACTGGGTGGCAAATCTCTCGAAGTCAGGAAGGAAGGTCGAGGTCTCGCTGAGAGCTGACGGATGCAGGCCTGTGATCTGGCATGCGGACGATGGCTCCATCGAGGATGCTTCCTTCAGCCGGAAGGACGGCAGGACCGAAGTCCTGCTGCACATGACGCCTGATGATTCTCAGTTCATTGTCATGACAGAGGACACGGATGAGGCGTCCTTCATGGTTCCCGAAGTCACGGTGAGTGACAGCCTCGAGATTGCCGGCCCGTGGAGCGTCAGGTTCCAGGAAGGTCGCGGAGCCCCCGCAGAGCACATGTTCAAGGAACTGGAATCCTGGACGCACTGCTCTGACGACGGCATCAGGTGCTTCTCCGGAAGTGCCACATATTCAAAGGATTTCGAGATTGACGAGCTACCTTTCGGGAAGGTTTTCCTGGATCTTGGCGAGGTCTGCGACATGGCAAGGGTCAGGCTGAACGGGAAAGATCTCGGGCTGCTGTGGAAGAAGCCTTTCCGCGTGGACGTGACCGCAGCACTCAGGGAGGGAACGAACTCGCTGGAGATCACCGTGACGAACTGCTGGACAAACAGGCTGGTCGGGGACGAGAGACCAGGTGCGGAGCGCATCTGCTACACGGCAATGAAGTTCTTCGATTCAGAAAGCCAACTCCTTCCGGCCGGTCTCATCGGTCCGGTAACCCTTAAAAAGACAGACTACCCGTGGCCCGAGGACAACGAGTAGTCTGAACTTTATGGTCGGATCCAGCTAGCGGATCTGGCCGGTGTAGGTCATCAGGGAGCGGTTGGTGCACTTTGCAATGATGTCAGCCCTGCCTGACTTGGTGAAGGTTATGACGAATGAAACCTTCTCCCTTCCTGCAGTCTGGGCGTCGAACGTGTAGATGTAGCGACCCTTTTCCGCCTTTGTGAAGTTCTCGGTGATGTCGATTGCACTCTTGTTGAAGACATAGCTTACGTCGTCACCGCTGAAAAGGCTGTTGAAGGCATCTCCGAAGAATGGGAGTCTGCCGTCGATGGTGCCGTCCTTGATCGTGAAGAAACATGCTCCACCAGGGTATCTTATCGCACCCTTTGATGGCTGGATGCTGATGATGTCGATCACCAGGTCGTGGTTGATGATCGAGTTGCTGTACCTTGCGACTTCAGCAGGGGTGACAGCTGTCGTACCGCATGATGAAAACAGAGCGGCAACGGCAAGTAAGATGATTGATAGACGAGTTTTCATTTCTATTGGAGTTAGTTAGAAGATGATCAGATAACAAGCTGCGGCAGCTGCAGCACCGATGACAGGACCGGCAACCGGAACCCAGCTGTAGGCCCAGCCGCTGTCGCGCTTCTGGCTCTTGAATGGGACAATCGCATGTGCGAGTCTCGGTGCAAGGTCACGGGCAGGGTTGATGGCATAGCCTGTGGCTCCTCCGAGAGCCATGCCGATGGCCATGATCAGCATCGTGACAGGAAGTGGTCCGATTTCCGAGAGGCCTTCATTTCCCTCAGCCGAGAACATCAGGATGGAGAAGAGCAGCAGCCAAGTGGCAACCGCCTCGCAGAAGAGGTTGCGAAGCTTGTGTCCCTCGATCGCAGGCATGGTGCAGAAGGTACCAATCTTGGTGTCAGGGCATGCCGTTGCATCATAGTGATCCTTGTAGAATGCGTAGACGAGAAGGGCACCGCAGAAGCCGCCGGCCATCTGTGCGATGATGAATCCCGGAACCATTGACCATGCGAGGGAGCCCGCGATGGCAAGGCCGATGGAGACAGCAGGATTGAGGTGTGCTCCTGAATAAGGGCCTGCAATGAAGACTCCGCACATTACGGCAAGTCCCCATGCCAGTGTGACGACCACCCAGCCGCCGCCTTTGCCCTTGGAACCTTCAAGGCTGGTGCAAGCACAGACACCGTCGCCGATGAGGATAAGCACTAGAGTGCCAAGAAATTCAGCAAGATATGGATTCATGACTGTTGAGTTTGTAGTTATTCCGTGATTGTTCTTCCAATTGCATCTGCCCAGCCGGCCTTCGCCGCCTTTACAGTTTCCTCGGATGCTGAAGGCGAGAACACCCTTTCAGCCTTCCACTGGGTCTTGATCTCGTCGATGCCGCTCCAGTAGCCTACTGCCAGGCCGGCAAGGTAGGCGGCGCCGAGAGCCGTGGTCTCGGTGACCTGCGGACGGATGACATCGGCACCGATGACATCAGCCTGGAACTGCATGAGAAGGTTGTTCCTGGATGCGCCTCCATCCACCTTGAGTTCCTTAAGGGAAACACCGGCATCCTTCTCCATGGCAGCTACGATGTCCATGGTCTGGAAGGCGATTCCCTCAAGCGCAGCACGGGCGATGTTGGCGGCAGTGGTACCACGGGTGATGCCGACGATGGTACCCTTTGCGTACTGATCCCAGTAAGGAGCGCCGAGTCCGGTGAGAGCAGGGACAAAGTAGACACCTCCGTTGTCAGGGACGCTTGATGCAAGAGCCTCGACCTCAGACGAAGTCTTGATGATCCCGAGACCGTCACGAAGCCACTGGACAACCGAACCGGCCACGAAGATACTGCCTTCGAGGGCATAGTTCACGGTGTCGCCGATCTTCCATGCAATCGTGGTAAGGAGATTGTTCCTTGACATGATCGGCTTGGTTCCGCTGTTCATCAGGAGGAAGCAGCCGGTACCGTACGTGTTCTTCACGGAGCCCGGAGCCGTGCACATCTGTCCGAATAGTGCAGACTGCTGGTCACCGGCGATTCCGGAGACAGGAACCTGCCCACCGAGAAGGGATGTCTGCCCATAGACTTCGGAGCAGGACTTGACCTCAGGCATCATTGAAGCAGGAACTCCAAGAATCTCAAGAAGTTCCGCATCCCATTCAAGAGTGTGGATGTTGAGGAGCATGGTCCTGGAGGCATTGGTCACATCGGTGATGTGGACAGTTCCTCCGGTAAGGGTCCAGACGAGCCAGGAATCGACGGTTCCGAAACGGAGCTCTCCCCTCTCGGCCTTTTCGCGTGCTCCCGGGACATTGTCCAGGATCCAGCGGATCTTCGTGCCGCTGAAATAGGCATCGATGAGAAGTCCCGTCTTGGAGCGGATGAAGTCGGTAAGGCCATCTGCCTTGAGGCTGTCGCAGAAGTCGGACGTCCTGCGGTCCTGCCAGACGATGGCATTGTAGACCGGTTTTCCCGTGGCGGCATCCCAGACAATCGTTGTCTCGCGCTGGTTGGTGATGCCTATCGCAGCCAGATCATTGCCACCGAGGCCGAGTGTTGCCACCGCCTCTGTCATGACAGCATATTCAGATGCCCAGATTTCCATCGGGTCGTGCTCAACCCAGCCCGGTTTCGGGAAATGCTGGGTGAACTCCTTCTGGCTTACAGAGCAGGCCTTGCCCTCATGGTCGAAGACAATTGCCCTGGAGCTGCTTGTACCCTGATCGAGGGCCAAAACGTACTTGTTCATGGTATGTCTTTCTTTAGTTATGTCTTGATGTCACTTCTTCCTTATGAGAGCCTTGACCCTTGGAGAAAGCCTCAGGATGGTTGTCATGGTCGCGAACGCCATCATCGCGAAGGCGAAGTCCATCACACTGACCACGGTGCTCAGCGACACCACGCAGGAGACAAGGATGATGAAGAGATAGAGGTACTTGTACCACTCGCCCCGCTCCTCGCCGAAAAGGTATGAAGCGCACTTGATCCCATAGATTGAATATGAGAACATCGTGGAGAAGGCGAAGAAGGTCACCACAAGCACAAGCATGTACTTGCCCCATCCAGGAAGGAGAGTCTCGTAGGAGTTGAGAGCGATTGCAAGACCCTTGACGCCATCGACGTTGTAGTTGCCGGCGATGAGGATAGGAATCGCGGTGAGCGTGCAGACAAGGCCAGAATCGATGGCAGGTCCAAGCATGGCGACAAGTCCCTCGCGGACAGGATCGTTGTTCTTGGACGATCCATGCATGAGGGATGCCGTGCCGACACCTGCCTCATTGACATACATGGCTCTTCTGGCGCCAATTATCGCGATGCCTGCCAGGGCACCGAAGCCAGCCTTGAAGTCGAAGGCCGAACGTACGATGTCGGCAAAGACTCCAGGGATCCTGTCGAAGTAGAGAACGACCACGACGAGGACCAGAAGGAAGTAGATTGAAACCATGAAGGGGACAATCTTGGTGGCGAGGCTGGAGATGCGGTTGATGCCGCCAAGTACAACCACTGTCACGAGCGAAGCCATGACGACTCCGATGATGAGCTTGACCATGATCGTTGTCTGGATTCCCATCGGTTCGGTGATGACAGTAGTGATGGACTCGGTCAGCTGGTTTGCCTGCATCACGCAGAAGCAGCCAATCATTCCGAAGCTTGCGAAGAAGATTGCAAGAGGCTTCATCCTCGGGCTGATGCCCTCGGTCATCATGTACATCGGTCCACCCTTTACATTGCCCTGTCCGTCACGTCCACGGTACATGATGGCAAGAGTACCTTCGAAGAACTTGGTCGCCATTCCCAGGAGGGCGCTGACCCACATCCAGAAGATTGCACCGGGACCGCCCATGCAGATCGCGATTGCGACACCGGCGATGTTTCCCATGCCCACGGTTGAGCTGATGGTCGTCATCAACGCCTGGAGCGAGCTGATCTGGCCTTCTCCGTCCGACTTGTAGCCCAGAGCCTTGATCGCGGAACCGAACTTGCGGATCGGTATGGCTCCGGAATAGATGAAGAGGAACAAGCCTCCTCCGATGAGAAGGACAAAGAGCGGATACCCGCAGACGAAATCGCTTATCTTGGTTATCAAATCAGTCATCAGAGATTGTATTTAATCGTAGAACCTTCTTCGGTGACGTCAAGAGTCACCTCGGCACCCATCATCAGAGGCATGTTGACCTTGCCATGCCCGGAAGGGAAACCGTAGCACACAGGGATGCCGAAATCGGCAGTGTACTGCGAAAGGACATCATAGACGTCCTCGTAAGTCATCAGCTCCTTGCCGCACTTGTGCATGATGCCGACGATGATGCCTTTCACATTGCCGAGCCTGCCCTGCAGCATCATGGCATTGAGGATCCTGTCGATCGCATGCATGCTTTCCTCGACCTCCTCGAAGAAGAGGATCACATCCTCAAGCTGGGTCGTGTCGTAGCGTGTGCCAAGCAAAGCCTGGTATGTGATCATGTTTCCACCGACCAGGACGCCTGTGGCATGACCGGGGACATCGTGCTCATTGTGCTCGACACCATAGCCCGGGACATTGCCGAAAAGCATGTCCTTCATGGCGATGCTGTACTCATCCGGAACCTTCTCTGCGCCGATGGACGAGATCATGTTGCCATGGATGGACATCACGCCTGCCATTGTGGATGCAGCGATGAAATTGGTGATGTCGCTGAAGCCAACCAGCCACTTTGGATGCTCTGAATATGTGGAAAGAGGAAGCATCGGCAACAGCTGGATGCCTCCATACCCTCCGCGCGCGCAGACAATGGCCTTGATGCTGTCAGCCTCGTAGGCCCACTTCAGGTCCTCCAGACGCTGTTCGAGAGTACCGGCGTAGACATTGCGGCTGCGCCCCTTCGAATCCTTCACTGGATCGAGATAGACATACTTTCCCATTACCGGCTCCAGGCCCCATGACCTGAGGGCGTCGCAACCGCGGCGAAGTGCCACGCTGTCGGTGATGGCATAGGATGGTGAGATTATCGCTACTTTGTCGCCAGGCCTGAGATAGTCCGGCCTGATCATCGGAAGGATGGCAAGTATTGCTAGCAGGAGTCTCATCTTCGTCAGGAGATTTTTGTGTGGTTTCTCCTCACGTAGGTGTTTACGATGAGAGTGAGGGCACCGTCACCGGTAAGGTTGCATGCGGACCCGAAGCAGTCCTGGATCGTGAACATCGTGATCAGGATGGCTGCGGCAGAGTCGCCGAGATGTCCCCCCGGAGCACCCGGGACGACGAGAATCGTGGTGATGAGGCCGATCGAAGCCATGATCGTTCCACCCGGTACGCCAGGGGCACCGATTGCGATGACACCAAGGATCAGCACGAAGACCACCATCGATCCCACTGTCGGCATGCTTCCATAGAGCACCTGCGACACTGCACAGACAAAGAGAACGACGGAAAGCACGGAGCCGCAGAGATGGATGTTGTTGAAGAGAGGGACGCTGTAATCCGCCACCTCGTCATCGATAAGGTCACATGAATGTGCGCAATCCAGAGCCACGCCCAGCGAGGCTGCGGAAGACATGGTTCCGAGAGCGGTGAAATAAGCCCTTGGATACTTCTTCAGCACCTTGAGGCTGTTCTTCCCGGAATAGATGGCTGCAACAGCATAGAGGATGGCAAGCCAGATGTAATGACCGATGACGGCCACAAGGATCACAAGCACGAATATCTTCAGCTGCGGGAGGAATCCCCTGTAGGTCAGCAGACAGAAGTTCGAGGCGACATAGAATGGGAGCAGCGGGATGAGGATCCTCTTCACCAGGAGCAATACTATTGAACGGAACTGCTCGAGAAGCTTGGCAAACTCGGCTGACTTGATCCAGGAGACACCGATTCCGAGGAATATGGAGAGCACAAGGGCGCTCATCACACTCATCACAGGTGCGATTTCAAGATTGAACACAGACTGCGGGAGAGCCGCAAGCGATGTCGCTTCCGTTATCTCAAGCCAAGGGATGACGACCTTGCCCATGCCGATGGCGAGCAGGGCTGCACCTTCAGTCGAGAGATAGGCAACCGCAAAGATGAAGAGAAGGATCTTCGATGTGTTTCCCTGCATCGATGCGATCGATGGAGCGATGAATCCGATGATGATCAGCGGTACAAGGAAGAAGATGACCTGGCCGATAATCTGCTTCAGCACCATGACGCCCTTGACGCCACCCTCGCCGATGAAAAGGCCGGAGACGATGCCCAGGATGATGGCTACGAGAAGCCAGAAAAGGATGTTGGAGAAAATCTTCTTCATGCTACTTGAGTCCTACTGCCTTGCGTGAATCCTTGAGATACTTTGCAACCTTCTTCTTGTCCATTGCCGGAACGAAGTTGCCATTGACACCCTTTGTGTCCTCGGCGCAGAAGAGAGAGTCCCACAGAGCCTCCTCGGTTGCCTCGATGGTTGCCATGAAAAGTCCCGACATGTCATCATTGTAGAGGAGCTCAGGCTTGTAGGCCTGTGTCCTTCCGTCGATGAGGTTCTCAGGGCAGGTGGAGAATGCGATTGCATAGTCACCGCTTCCGTTCGCAGCGATGCCGCCGGTCTTTCCGAGGCCGAGAATCGCGCGCTTGGCTATCCTTTCAAGGTTGCGGGCATCGACAGGTGCGTCGGTTGCGACGACGATCATGCAGGATCCATCCACATCGGCGATGATCCTGCTCCTGAAGGTATAGTGGTTGGTAAGCTGTCCTACAGGAACGCCGTCGACCTCGAGTACTCCACCGTAGTTGGTCTGGACAAGGACACCCACCGTGTAGCCGCCCATTGATTCCGGAAGCACGCGGGAAGATGTTCCGATGCCTCCCTTGAGTCCGAAGGCGACGGTGCCGGTGCCGGCTCCGACACAGCCTTCCTCGACCGGACCGCCCTTGGCCGTCTCGATGGCCTTGATGACATCGTCCTTGGTCACGTATCTTGCCCTGATGTTGTTGAGTTCGCCGTCATTGGTCTCTCCCACGACGATGTTGACCGAACGGACAGACTCATTGCCTGGCTGGGCAAGTGTCCACTCGATGCCGCCGATGAGGCCTTCAGCCACATTGAGGGTGTTTGTCAGGATGATCGGGGATTCGATGTTGCCGAGTTCCATGACCTGGGTCGTTCCTGCCAGCTTGCCGAATCCATTGCCGACATTGACCGCAGCCGGAACCTTGGACCTGAAGAGGTTGCCGTCATGAGGCAGGATGGCCGTGACACCGGTTCTCATGTCATCTCCCTGGTTGAGGGTGACATGACCCACCTTCACACCCGGGACGTCGGTGATTGCGTTGTACTCGCCCGTCTTCATCACACCTGGTCCGAAACCGCACCAGTCCCTCATTCTCTTCTGCTGGGCGTCAGCATTGAGGATGCTGCCGGCAAGCAACGCCGCAGCAACTGCACATCTTATGGGGATTTTCATCATTTGATTCATTTAGAAAGTTCTAAGTTACCATATATTTTTTAATTTTGCCACAACTACCGCCCAAACATCGGCAATAACTCAATCAGAAGACGATATCATAGTGCAATGAAACGTTCAATACTCCTTTTCATCGCCGCTTCTCTCACCGGAATCAGTCTCCCGGCGCAGACACTGACAATAAGCGACAGCAATTCATCGGTTGACAAATGGTCCACAGACACAAAGTCAGGAGTCTTCCTCTGCGAGGGGAAGACAGTCAGGGTGTCCAACGCTGCAGCCACCCCGTCAGATGCTGAATCGGGGATCTTCACTGCCAAGGCCAAAGGCGCAAGGAACGGCAGGGAGTACAGCATGTTCATCTACTCCCCTTTCCAGGACGCTCCTGAGTTCCATGACGGAAAGATGAAGTTCACGGTACCTGCGGTCCAGGACGGCGACTGCCTGCCCATCAATTTCGGGCACGCTGCCGTCAAGGGAGCAGGAAAGATGGCTGCAAGCTGTGACATGGCAGCAAGGACATCCAACATCATCATCAAGCTAAGCTCAAGGAACCAAACCTACAAGGACTGGAACCTCGAGAGCATCGCACTTAGCGCTGAAGGCGGAATCATCTGCGGAGATGCACTCCTGGACACCGGCACAGGCAAGCTGACCCCGGATCCGGACGGTTCCTGCGGTGACAAGGTCACCTTCGCGCCGGGAAAGGAGATGCACATCGGCTCCGAGTACCACAACATCAAGCTCAAGCTAATCCCATGCCCCGGTCTTCACGGAAAGAAGTTCAGGCTTGACTACACCTTCACCAAGGGCGGAAGCAAGGTGGTGATCTGCCACGATGTCGTCGGAATGAATCTCTACGAGAGCTACACCTACACCCTTGAGGAAAGGATCCCCGAGGTGATTGCGGACCGCTGGCACATGGCTTCCTACCCAGGAGAGAACTGGGAGACCGTCACCCCTGAATCCATGGGCTACAGCTCCGAGAAGCTCGAGGCCCTCAGGAAGACCATCCAGGAGGACTACACGACCACCAGCATCATGGTCATCGTCGGTGGGAAGGTCATCTTCTCGATGGGCGACCTTGAGGAACCGGTCAGGATTGCCTCTTGCAGAAAGAGTTTGATGTCAATGCTTTACGGCAAATATGTGGCAAGCGGGGCAATCGACCTCGATGCGACTCTCGAGGATCTTGGAATAGACGACAAGGGAGGTCTTCTCCCTTCAGAGAAAAAGGCCACGGTCAGGAACCTTCTCACCGCGCGAAGCGGAGTCTACCACCCAGCCGCCAATGACGGAGACGATACCAAATACGCACCCGAGCGCGGCAGCATGGCCCCAGGCACCTACTACCTCTACAACAACTGGGACTTCAACTGCCTTGGAGGAATATTCGAAAAGCTCACCGGAAAGGACATCTACGACGCCTTCATGGAAGACATCGCCATCCCTGTGGGAATGCAGGACTACAAGATCGACAACCAGCACAAGACCGGAATCACGGACCCGACCCTGTCGAACTTCCTCGCCTACCACTTCTGGCTGTCGACAAGGGACATGGCCAGGATCGCCTACCTCATGCTCAACAAGGGCAGTTGGAACGGCACCCAGGTAATCTCAGAGGACTGGGTCAAGACAACGACCTCGATCTTCACTCCAAGGGCAGAGATGAATCCGGCATCAAGGCACAGGAAGGAATTCGACTACGGCTACCTCTGGTGGCTTTTCTGCAAGGATTTCGAGGGCTACGACGAGTCAGTCTACGGTGACGGCTACACAGCCACCGGTTCAGGCGGACAGTACATGACTGTCCTTCCGAGGCTCAACATGGTCATTGCCCACAAGGACAAGACCGAGCGCACGGAGAAATCCACTTACTACAAGCTGATTGCAAAGATCGCGGCCTGCCGCGAGTAACTAGATACGGACGATTCCCCTGGCGATCACATTGCCGATCGACAGATTGTCGTCCCAGATGATGAGGTCCGCGTCGCAGTTCTCTGCGATGCGGCCTTTGCCTTTAAATCCATACTCACGTGCCACATTGACGGTCAGGAGCTTGAGAGCGTCCTCGATCGGAAGCACGGAGTTGTTGACCAGGTTGCGGAACTCCCTGAGATTGCTGTCCACAGGGCCGGTTCCATAGGTTTCCTCACCGGTCACAGGGTCTATGTGGCGGATGCCGCCGCGACCGTCGCTGGAGAACGTTATGTTGTCGATGCTGACGCCGTCCGCAAGGGCAAGGGCGACAGCCTCAAAAGGTTCCACGAACTTCGAGCCTCCTGTCGTGATGTCCACGACGGAACCCATCCGGGCCAGTTCACAGCACTGCTTGAAAAGTTCCTCCTTCCTGGCGCAATGCGTGACGGAAACATGCGGAAGAAGGCGCGGATTGGCCTTCACGATGCCGAGGATCTGACTGATCCCGGTCCCGAGGACTCCCATGTGCATGTGGAGGATGCCCTTCTTGCCGCAGGTCATGCCTCCGCGCCAGCAGTCGGCCAGGAGCCTCATCAGCTCAAGGTCGGTCGGGAAAGATCCCCTGTCGTCGCTGAGTGCGAGCTTGCAGCCCACGACCTTGTCGATCATGGCAATGTCACTGTCCACGCCTCCTGTCAGGGTCTTGGACGGGTAGGCATAGGATCCTGTAAGCATCCACGCCGTCATCTTGACATCGAGTTCCTTCACCTTGGCGTACAGGGTCGTAAGTTCCTTGAACACTCCATCGGTCCCAAGGAGTCCGACGACAGTCGTCGTTCCAACCTTGAGAAGATCTTCGGCATGAAGGGCATCGGCATAGGATTCGAAACCGAACTCTCCGCCTCCGCCTGTCACGTGGACATGCTTGTCGATGAAACCAGGAGTGACCTTGCGGCCCTTCGCGTCGATGGTCTTGAATTCGATGCCGACCGGTTCAATCCGGTCGGCTATCTTCTCGATCCTGTCCCCTGCAATCAGGATGTCCTTGCATCCAAGATGCTCCGGGGCGTAGATGTCCGCGTTCTTGATGAGAGTGATCATGTACCTATTCCTTGCATGCTGCAACAAGCCTGACGATGCGCAGCAGAGTTTCCTTGTCGTTGGTTGAGAATGTGTTGTCCTTGTGGGCAAGGACCATGTCGAGCTTAGGCAGGACGGTGATGTACTGTCCGCCTGAACCGGTGGCGGTGAAGCCTCCCTCGAAGATGTCAGGGTCGTAGCCTGAATATTCCTTGCAGAAAAGCCACCAGAGGTAGCCATAGTCGAACTGCTTGGTGAGCCTTGAGGACGGGTGCATCTGAGCACGCGGAGTGTAGATGCTGGTGATTCTCTCAGCCCATTCCTTGCTGACGACCTGCTTGCCGTCCCAGTTGCCCTTGTTCATCATGAGGAGGGCCATTCGGAGCATGTCACGGGTGGAGATCCAGAAGTGGTAGGCAGGGAACTGGGATGCGCCCTTGTACTCTTCCGTCTTCTTCTGGTTGGAGAGTGAGAAGTCCTGCCAGCCGCATGGGTCGGCGATGTCTTCCTTGAATGCGGCATAGATGTTCTGGCCAGTAAGCATCTCAAAGACACCTCCGGCACAGTTGAAGTCCCAGTTGTTGTAGAGGAAGTACTCTCCATGCTTGTACTTGCCTCTGTCGGATGCCTTCATCGAATCATGGTCATCACCGCTGTTGGCCGGCTTGTGGAAGCATCCTGACCTTGCTGTGATCAGGTCAAGGATGGTTGCATCCTTCTCGCTCTCAAGAAGTTTCCCTCCGTCCCAGTTCAGCTCGACTCCACCCCAGCTGTCTTCTGCCTCGTCGATCCCAAGATCCCTGAGGGTCAGATTCAGGTCGATTGTACCGTTCTCGACATACTTTCCGTAAAGAGTGGAGAGAAGGCTCTTCCTGCAGGAGGCGATGCGGACATTCTCGGTGACATCTCCATAGGAGAAGATCACCTTGCCGCCGACAGCGATCATGAGGCTGGTGGTCTTGAAGCCGCTGGCGAGCTGCTTGCGGAAGACCTCAAGCTTGGCGGAGCTGTAGCCCCTGCTCTCAGGCTTCGTCGTCTCCCAGTCCTTTCCAGGGAAGACACTCGTGTACTTTACGCCTGCGCCCTGGGCAGACCAGTCTCCGGAAATCTCGGCCGGAATCGTCTCGTTGATGGTGACCGACCCGTCCGCGACGGAGTTTTCAGGGAAAGACAGGGCGTGAGTGATCTCGACACGGCTTCCTTCCTTTTCCAGAGTGTATTTCAGGGAAGCAGCATTTCCCTTCATCAAGGAAGGGAGGATCTTGAATGTGACGGTCTGCGCCTTTGTCCTGAGCGCAGTCGGAGTTTCGATGTCAAAGAAGACAGAATTGGACTCGTCAGAGACAACCTTCGGCGCATCCCCATCGATGGAGACCTTGCCGGCAATTGCAGAAGGTCCTGTCAACGTCGCGTTCTCGAGGTTCCATCCTGAATAGTCAGTGGACTCTGAACGGACATTGACAACTACCCTTGCGCAGATTGAAGGGATGTCCATCCTTACATCGGCAGACTTGCCCTTCGGTGTGAATGTACCCTTGCCGACCAGGATTTCAGAAGTCGACTGATCCTGGTCGGAAGGTAATGAAAGCAATGACGGAGAATAGACTGTCATCCGGTACTCGGCGCGTTCCATGTCTGGAAGCGTTGCGTGAAGGACTCCCGACTGGGCATCCTTCACATTGAACTTGACTACCGTCGAAGCAGTCTTGCCTGCCTTCTGGACAATGGCAGCGACATCGCTGGACGATGTCCATTTCCCAGAACGGTTTGCACCATCGGTCACGGTGACCACGACTGAATCCAGGCTGCCGCCCTCCTCCTTGCCATTGCATGAGGCAAGAAGGAGCGACGAAACCGTAAGAGCCAGAGGAATGAATATTCTCCAATTCATTTCAAAGAAGTGTTTTCAGATTATTTCTTCACGCAGCGGACGCCGGTGGCATTTCCCTTGGCGAAGGTTGCTGCAGTGTTGTTGTCACCCTGGGCCCTTGCGAGGCGGATGATGTAGCCATTGTTGCCATTGCGCTCATTGTCCCATGAGAAATGACGGCGTCCGAGGCTGACTGCACGGCCTTCGGCACGGGCACGGTTACCGTTGTTAGGGAACCAGATGCCGTAGCCGCTGAGCGTACATCCGAAGTTGGTTGTGACATCCATTCCGGCAGTTGTGCCGTCAGCGTTGTACATGTTGGCAAAGATGTCGGCACCTGCTCCGAAGAATCCGGCAGACTGATCCCTGCTTGGAACGGCATAGCCGGCAGGACATGGGTCGGCTGCTGCATCCCACATGACTGCCTCTGGATAGAGGGCATCTGCAAAGGTGTAGCCTGTGAGATAGGTTGTAGGGAGAGCAGCTGCATCCTGATGGGTCTTGCCTGAGAACTCGGCACCTGCCCAGGCGGTGGTCACCTCGGTGTTGACGGTACCCTTGTTGGTTGCAGCGCCCGGGAATCCCTTGGCGCCATCGACATAGTCAAGCTTCATGTCCTCGGTGTCATCGCCCACGCCGGTGGTGTTGACGCCGGCAAGAGGGTCCTTGCGGCCCCACTGGTAGTAAAGTCCGATGGCTCCGACAGAACCAGGGGTGACTGAGGTGGCACCAAGAAGACGGTCAAGCATCGTGACACCATTCTTTGCGACCTCCATCTCCGATGCAGAAGCGCCGGCGATCCAGATGTGCCAGGTCCAGAGGAGGGCCTTCGTGTCAGGGTCGCAGTAGCCGACGACAGCATTGCCAGGGGTGGCACTGGTGACGTTGATGTACATCTTTGTACCTTCAGGGATGCCTGCAGGATAGTTTCCTGCAGCATCCTTTGCATCGAAGCTGTACTTCCCGGCAGTCTTGATCACGTAGCAGTTTGCAGGGCCGTCAAGAGCGGTTGCACCTGACATTGCGACCGTGGATGCCTTTGAGATGTTGGCTGTGAGCGAAGATGCATCCGACCAGACAATGGCGCCATTGTCAGAAGCGGCTCCCTCGATGTAGGAATCATCCTTGACGCAGCGTACGCTGGTGGCGTTACCACGGTTGAATGAGTTCGCAGGGTTGACGGTGGTAGTGGTACCGTTGCTCTGGATGGAGAAGCACCTGCCGTTGTTGCCGCTTATCTCATCGATCCATGAGTAGTGACGGCTTCCGAGGTTGAGGTAGCGGGCACTGTTGCGGGCGCGGTTACCGCAGTTAGGGAACCAGACGTCAAGGCCCTTGAGCTTGGTACCGAGATCCTTCTCCTTGTCCATGCCTGGGGTTGTTCCATCGGCGTGGAAGGTGTACTCCTCACCAGTGTAGCTGGCGGTCACACCAAGGATAGCCTTGGCCTCGTCAGGGGTAGGGACATGATAGCCTGCAGGACATGGGTTGGCAACTGCTGCCCACTTGGTGTCATTGTAGGATGGATAGCCCACGATCGAGCTTGAACTGCTGTTGCCGATGTAGGTGGTAGCGAACTGTGCACCTGCAAGATGGTTCTGGGTTGCCTCGCCGAGGTCTGTTCCGAACTTGTAGCCGAAATCAGGGAAGAGGTCATTGTTTGCCGTGCTGATTGCAGTACCATCAAACATATTCTCTACCCACTTGTCGCTTCCGGTAGGGATCTCACTGTCTCCTGAAGAACTCCATGAACCTCGGATGCCGGCACCGATGATTGCATCCTTTCTGCCCCACTGGTAGACAAGGCCATAGGTACCGAGTTCACCAGGAGTGGTTGAAGTTGCACCGAGGAGTCGGTCGAGCATGACTACAGACCTGGTGACACCGTCGTCGGCCGCAGCCGCCTTGCGGGTAATGCTCATCTCTTCAAGAGAAGCGCTTGCAGCCCAGATGTGCCATGTCCAGAGGACTGTAGTTCCATCCTCAGGGCTTACGTAGCAGACCACGGTGTTGCCACCGACAGCCTTGACTTTGAAGTAGATCTTGGTTCCTTCCTCGATCCCTGCCGGATAGTTGCCGTCAGCAGCCTTTGCATCGAAGCAGTAAGTACCAGGAGCATTGACGACAAAGCAGTTCGCAGCACCCTGGAGCTGGACAGCGCCTTCCATCTCATTTGATGAGACTTCAGAGACGAATGCCTTGAGGGAAGCACCCTCGGCCCAGACATGGAATGCACGGTTAGGTGCAGTAACGATGAAGCGTGGATCAGTGAACTCGACATCATCTTCAGCCTGTGGCATGATGACATATCCGTCACCGTCATGGCTGACGACACCGGAGATCTTTCCACTTCCGGAAAACGGCTTGTGAGAAGCGAACGAGGCACTTGAAAGAACATGTACACAGACGGTGTCCTTTTCCTTCGTTTCGATCCTGATGCCTTCGCCCCAGGTCTTCTCGAGATCCTCTTCAACGACCTGCCATCCCTCGAGAGAGACGTACATGGACTGATAGTTTCCACCTGCAAGAAGGGCAGGAGTGATCTGCACTGCCTCAGCTGCCTGGGAGGAAGCACCGGCAGATGTCATCTGGCCTGCAGGGACAGTCATCGTGATGAGGCCACCGTTCTTCTTGACGGTTGTTCCGTCAAGATAGATGTTGACCTTCTCGCCGAAGGAGAACTTGGATGCCTCGTCGGCCACGACAAGGATACCCTGCTGAGCCTCGGTACCATCTTCGATGGCACAGGTGCCGGCAGCAAAGTTGTCACCACCGCTCACGACAGTGGCGGAGAGCGTCACCTTGTACTTGCAGTTCTCCGTGCTCATGTTCTTGAGCTGGAAGATGTTGGCGACTCTCAGAGCATCAGGGTCGATCTCTTCATAGAGACCACTTTCGTCCTTGCAGCTCCAGAAGGCACCCATGGCCATGGATGCAAGGATAAACGCTTTGTTGGATGATCTTTTCATTATATGTTTCCTTTATTTACCAATTCATGATGAAACTTGTGACAGTGAGGAAGATGGCTCCGATGATCATAGGGATCATGTTACGCCTTGCAACTTCCATCGGAGAGACACCGACGCTTCCGCTGATTGCCACGTTGACTGCAGCGATCGGAGATGTGGCGCGTCCCATTCCCGCACAGAGCTGGATAGGGACAAGCATCTGGAGCGTTGTCGCTCCCATCATCTGCGCGATGCCCGGGACCATCGGTCCGAAGGAGAAGAAGGCTGCGTTGCCGCTTCCCATCATGGTTGCCGAGAAGAATACTGTCAGCGTGATGAGGGCAGTGATGGCAATCGCTCCGAATCCTACGGATGAGGTTCCGTTCACCAGAAGATCTATGAACTTCAGGCTTGTCAGTCCGATGGCGAAGATCTCGGCAGTGACGATGAGAGTCACCACCGATGAGAATGTGCTTCCCATTCCGTCCCAGAAACTCTTGACAAGGCCGAAGCTGTCCTTTACATCCCTCTTCATGATGAGGACACAGAAAAGGACGACGATCATGCAGATGATCATGGCAAGCGCAGTTGTGATGCGGGTGTCGAAGATCCCGACGTAAGGAGAGAAGATGATGAGGAGGAAAAGCGGGAGGATCGGGAATACCGCGTAGAAAAGCGGTACATCCGGCCTGCCATTGACATTTCCCTCCGCATAGATCTGCTTGCCGGCTGCAAGGTCCTTGCGGTCGAAGTATCTGTTGCAGAAATAGTAGGCCACCATCACGACGATGGTTGTCGGGATGATGAGAGGAAGCTGCTCACCGATGAAGTATCCAACGCTGTCGACCCCGGCGATCTCGGATGCCCTGAGCGTGTTCGCAGAGCCCGGACCCATGTCGAAGATGGTGGCGGCTGAGATCACGGACAGTGCCGTGGCCTTGCTGACACCCAGACCGACAAGGATAGGATAGACTGTGGACACAAGGAGAAGTCCAAGCCCGGAAGCCGAAGGGATGGTGAGGTAGATGATCATTCCCAGAGGGATGACGATGACGGAGATAAGGTACGGACGTCCCTTGAAGAAGGATAGAGGACGGGTAGCGATGTAGACCATCGCATCCGTGGCCTTTATCCTGTTCATCAGGGAGACGTAGCCTCCGATCGTCATGATCATGAATCCCAGCTTGGCGATGGAAGTAAGGAATCTTTCCTCAGCTGTCTTGAACAGGTCGAAGAATGCTGATCCCGTCGGATTGGCGACATTGACAGGAGTGATTCCAAGCAATGCCGACACACCGACCATGAGCAGTCCAAGGACAAGAAGCACGGTTGGTGCGTTCACGTTCTTGAACAGCATCGTGGCGGCGATGCCGATGAAAAGGATGCAGAGCAATGTTTCGACCAGTATCATCATGATTGCAAGTTACTAGAATCCAGGGTTCTGCTCCATCACGCTGGAAGTGTTGGAGTCGATGATTGTCTTAGGGATAGGAAGGAGGACCGGAGTCTCATAGACATCGAAGCCATGGCTGACACAAGTCACAGGCTTGTCGACCTTCGTGGAAGCACTCATGCTAGAGCCGGAAGAGTAGTTGGCGATTTTCACCTCGCCCTCAACCTGGCCGCAGACCTCATTGAGCTCGCGGGTTCTTCTCTTGAAGAAGTTGTCGAGTGCTCGTACATCACCGTTGCATTCATCGTTCAGCTGGCTGAAACGGATGAGAGTGTGACGGCGCTGGCCTTCGCAGAGAAGCTCGCGTGCCCTCTCGTCGAGGATGAAGTCAAGTGTGATTGCGCTTGCAGGGACGGTGGTGACACCGGCACGGGTGCGGATCTTGTTGATCCAGGTCGCTGCATCAGCAGGCTTTCCTGACCTGAAGAGAGCCTCGGCGTAGAGAAGATAAGACTCTGCGAGACGCATGTAGACAATGTTCTGGAAGTCACCTGATGCATCTGCCCTCTCGATGTTGGAGTGGACATAGTCATACTTGGTGGTGGATGGGAGGAAGTAGTTCTTCACGGTTCCCTCCGCATTGCTGAACATCGCCGTGGTGGTCACAAGCTGGATAGGCTTTGAGCCGTCCTGGTTAAGGATCTCATACTTCTTGCCATTGACATCATAGTAGTAGAGACGGCGCGTCATTGAATATTCATCATATCTGATGTCCTTCTCCATCTGGCCGTCATAGTCATAGAGCTTGAGGCAGCCGACGGTAGGCGTGATACGGCCGTTGCCGTAGCCACCGTTGAGGGCATAGAAGATCTGGGCGTTGGTGGTGTAGCCGGCGCAGAGCGTTGCAGGGACCACGCTGAGGTTGTAGTGGTAGTTCTTCCACATTGCGCGGGCGCGGCTGGACTCAGTAGAGCCATAAGGATAGGTCTCAGGCTCGGCGTTGAGGAAAGAGTAGAGAACCTCCATGTTGCCTTCTGTGTAAAGAGGGCTTCGGAACATGTCGATGAAGCAGTTTCCATCATTCTGGGCATTGACACCGAAACGCTGGGTCATGAGGGAGTAAGGAGACTCCTCGCAGACTCTCTTGAGGATGGCGACAGCCTTGTCATTCTGCTTGGTGGCAAGGTACATCTCACCGAGATAGGTTGCGGCAATCGCCTTGTTAGGCTTGGTGTTGTTGCCGTCGGTCCTCCAGTCGAGATGCTCGACGCAGTACTCGAGGTCTTCGATGATGGCTTCGCGGACCTTTGAGAGAGGAGCACGGTTCCAGTCAGTACGATAGTTTGAACCAGTGATCTCCTCAAGGCTGAGCGGAACGTCGCCCCATTCGTAGGAAAGATGCCTGTAGGCATAGGCCCGGAAGAACTTGGCCTGTGCGATGATCGAGGTCTTGCGAGCCTCGTCGGCCTCAGGACTGCCACCCTCCCAGTCGATGTCTGCATTGTTCTCGGCACGGTTGATGATCATGTTGGAGACATTGATGATCGTGTAGAGGTTGCGGAACATTCTGTTGATGAACGATCCTTCGACATCGAGCTTGAGGTAGTTAGGCCAGTTGTACCAGCGGCCGTCCTCGGAACGCTGGTTACCGAAGTAAAGGTCACAGCCGGCATTGAACGCAGACTGAGGAGTGAGTGACGACGAGCTCGAGCCCGAATCATTCGTAGGCCTGACGTGTTCGTTTCTCATGAGTCCGCGCTGTGCGGAGATCATGCTGTAGAAACCGGTGTAGTTGACGAGGAGATTGTCGGCATACATTTCGTCGACAGGATGCTCCACGAGGAATTCCTCCTTGCAGGAAGTGAGGAACGCAGCTGAGATTGCAATTATTGCGATAAAGATCTTTTTCATATCTGTTTCCTCCTGTCTTTAGAAACCAAGTTTGACACCGAAGATGTACTGCCTTGTCTGAGGGCAGGCTGACTGACGGGAGTTGGAGCCCACGAACTCAGGGTCGAGACCGATCCAGTCTGTCCAGGTGTAGACATTCTTGAGGTTTGCATAGAACTCAAGCCTGTCGACATGGAGGAAGTCGGAAACCTTGTCCGGCATCCTGTAGCCGAGAGTGACATCCTTGAGCTTGAGGAAGTCGGCACTTCTGTACCACCTCATACCCATAGGGTTGCTGGCGCCAGTCCTTTCTCCTGATGGATATTCATTGATAGGATTGGTCTCGCTCCACATAGGGCGGTTGTACTGGTTCATCATGTAAGTCTCGTTCACTGAGTGGAGAAGGTAGACTGGAGAGATTGAACCATAGCGTCCGGTCATGTAGAATGAGAGAGAGAGGCCCTTCCACTTGAAGGTGTTGGTCATCGCTGCATCGAACTTGGCTTCACGGGAACCAAGGACAGACTTGTCATTGACATTGATCTCGCCGTCTGGCTCGATGTCCTTGTAGCGTACATAGCCAGGAGCCCAGCCCTTAGGGGTCTCGTCTCCAACCTGGTAGATGCCGTCGAAAGTGTAGTCATAATAGCAGTTGGTAGGCCAGCCGATGAAATAGCCTGATGCTATGTCATCGATAGGCTTGCCTGCCTCGTCATAGAGGCCGACGTCGACAAGTGCAGTGTGAGCGCTGCTGATGTTGAAGTTCGTGCTCCATGTGAAGTCCTTGGTGGTCACATTGACAGAGTTGATGCTGAACTCGATTCCTGAGCTCTTTGTCTCGCCGAGGTTCTCCCAGATCGAAGTGGCACCGTTCATTGAAGGAATGGTCTTCTCGAGGAGGAGGTCTGTGGTATGGGCGGAGAATGCATCGATGCTACCGTTGATGCGGCCCTTCAGGATACTGTAGTCAAGACCTATGTTCCAGGACTTGGTGGTCTCCCATCCAAGGAGAGGAGACTCAAGCTTTGTAGGATAGTAACCGTAGGCTGCCTGGTAGTCGTCCTCAAGATAGTTTCTTGTGCTCAGGGTAGGAAGTGTAGCGTAGGCATCGATGGCCTCGTTACCGTTCATACCCCATGAGAGACGAAGCTTGAGTTCATTGAACAGACGTCCGAAGCCGGTTCCCTTGACATAAGGTTCGTTGGTGATGTTCCATCCGAATGCGACTGAAGGGAAGACACCGTACTTGGTGTCGGAACCGAATGCAGAGTAGCCGTCACGTCTTACCGTTCCGGTGAAGAGGTAGCGTGAATCGTAGCTGTAGTTGGCACGGAACATCTGGGAGATGTGGTTCTCTGAAGACTCGGAGCAGCTGGCTGAAAGTGACTCTGCCTTGTTAGGTGCCCAGTAGGTAAGGACATCGTTGGCAAAGCCGGTCGCCGTGAGACTGTTGGACATCGTCTGGGCATGCTGCGCAGAGTAGAGTGCCGTGAGGAAGATGTTGTGCTTGCCGAAAGAGTGCTCGTAGCTGAGGATGTTCTCGACGAGCCACCTGTTTGCGTAGCCGTTGTAGAGTGTCATCTCACCGTTGACGCGGGTGCCGGTGTAAGTGTCGCGGCCATAATAGGTCTGCTGAAGGCGTGAGTCGTAGGTAAGGTTGGTGTTGAGCTTGTAGCTCAGACCCTCGACAGGGCAGGTGACGATGAGGTAGTTGTTGGTGATGACGGTCTTGCGGACATCATTGTTCAATGTGTTCAGGGCTGCGAGAGGGTTCTCGTTGCTTCCGCCTTCCCAAGTGTAGAGCCTGTAGGATCCATCCTCATTGTAAGCCTGTGCAAGGGGGTTCATCTTGTAGCAGTCAAGGAACTCGACGCTGACACCGCCTCTGTCGACATAGTTGAACTGAGTGCTGGTTCCGAACGTAACCCAGTCGGTAACCTTCTGCTCGAAGTTGATGCGGCCAGAATACTTCTGGAAATCATCACCCTTTGCGATACCCTGGTTGTCGACAACGTTCAGGGATGCAAAATAGTTGTTGACCTTTGTCTTGCCGCTGACGGAAAGGCTGTGGGTTGTACTGACGGCAGTGCGGAGAGCCTCGTCTGCCCAGTTCACATAGTTCTTTGAAAGGAATGACTCGGTCTCGGTTGCAGTGAATGTTCCGTAGTACTTGTTCTTGTAGTAGTAGAAAGTGTCACCGTCCATCATCTCAGGAAGCGAGAAGACGTTTGCAACCGTAACATTGCCATGGTAGTTGATCTTGGCCTTGTCACTGGTTCCCTTCTTGGTTGTGATGAGGATGACACCGTTGGCACCACGTGCACCATAGATCGCTGTGGATGAAGCATCCTTCAGGACCTCGATGCTCTGGATGTCCTCAGGATTGATCTCAGACCATGAATTGTAGTAAGGCGCTCCGTCGAGAATGATGAGCGGGGCGTTGCTTGCACTGATGGAGTTCGTTCCACGGATGACCGATGAGTTGTTGGAACCTTCTGCGTTTGAGCCGTAAAGCTCAACCTTGAGTCCCGGGACAGAGCCCTGGAGGGCAGAGATAAGGTTCGGTACAGGTCTTTCTTCAAGAACCTCCTTGCCGACTGAAGCCACAGCTCCAGTGATGTCGCTCTTTTTCTGGGTACCATAACCCACGACGACAATCTCATTGAGGAAAGTGTTGTCCGGCTCCATGGCGACATCGACCTTCGAGGATTTCTCGACGGTGACTTCGACATTCTTGAAGCCCATGAAGTAGAAGGCGAGAACATTCCCGCTCTTTGCAGGGATGCTGTAGTTTCCGTCGATGTCCGTGTAGACTCCGACGGAAGTACCCTTCACTGCGATGCTCACACCGATCAGCGGTTCACCCGTCGATGCATCGGTAACCTTTCCCGTGACGGTCTGTGCCCATGACGAGATTGTACCCAGGAGCATCAAGGCACAAAGTGCCAGTGCTTTACGCATTTTCATAAACTGGTTGTTAAGGGTTTTATATTAAACTATTGTCAGATAATCGGATAACAGGGCCTACAGAGGCTTGTAAAGTTCTCTTATGCACCCGTCCGCGAGGGCCTCAAGCGAAGAGATCGCCATCTCTGCCGGAAGTCCTGTGTGCTGGTAGGCGATCGGAATCTCGGTACATGCGCCAACAATCGGAACCTTGCGGATTGACCAGAGCTCCTCACAGACCTCACGGAACCGCTTTCCGGCCACATCATAGAGACCGCCCTTCACCTGGTCGGTGATGTCATGGATGGTTTCCTGCATCTCCTTGGTAGGGATGAGGAACTCATAGCCACTGTCCTTTGCATGCTTCTGGTAGATGCCGGTGTTCATGGTTCCGAGCGTGGCAGTGAGCCATGCGCCCTGCGGTGAACGCTCCTGGCAAGTCCTGATGGTCTCATCGATGATGTGGATGATCGGCCTGTCGATCTGGTCACGGAACTTGTCGATGAAGAAGTGAGCAGTGTTGCAGGTGACGACAAGGCGGTCGGCACCCCAGCCAATCAAGGTCTTCAGACCGTCAAGCAGATACGGCTCGGGATCGGGTCCCTTGCCCAAGAGGAAAGTTGTCCTGTCCGGAGTGATTGTGTGTGAATAGACAATCATCCTCGGATGCTCCTGATCAACGTCAGCAGGTGCCTTGGTGGCAAGGATACGCTGAAACTCCGCAGTTGCAGCCGGGCCCATTCCACCCAGGACGCCCAATGTCAGTCCATTGTTTTTCATCTTACACTACTAAAATTTTAAACCAACACGAAAAATAGCGATTTTTCAACTCCCCTGCAAGAAAATGCAAGTAATAATTACAAAAAAAAGTTACAGCAGACTACCAAAAAGGAAGTCCGCTGTATTAAAACACAATAAAGCTACGGGATGGAAGCTACTTCCTGATGGACGTGCAGGACGGGCTCACGAAGTAGGTACCCTTTGACTTTGGAGAAACCGCCTTGACACTCCTGAAGGTCGAGCCATGAACGTCATCAAGGACAACAGCAGGCCTGTAATCGGCATTTGCAGCAGTCATCCTGACATTCTCAAAGACGACCCCCTCAGCATGACGGATAAAGAAACCCCAAGCCGGAAGTTCCTTGAACTGAGAGAATTCCGGGTAGGCCGTCGGCATCTCCGGAACCTTGTCAAGCTCCTTGACACCAACCTTGGCATAGGTCGGGTCACCTCCACCAGGGAACTTCAGCTCGTCATTCTCGACCCTGACACCATGAACCCTCTGGCCCTCGAGACCGACAATGGCACAAGGGCAGATGTTGCGAGGCTCATCCTCCATGGTAGGGCCTTCATAGTCGAGACCATAATCAGGCTTCGTGGATGAGATTTCGGCGTAGACATTACGGATCGTAACATTCTCCAGGGTGCTAGGCTTGCTTCCCCTTCTCTGGCCGATGATGAGGAAGATTGCATTTGCAGTGTTCAGGGACTTCAGGCTGTCGACCAGGACATCCTTGACAAAGCCACCATCCACAGACTCGATCGCGATTGCAGAGCGGAAAGTGTCGTAGACGGTGTTGTTGATGATCTTGATGTCCTTGAAGCCACCTACACCGAACGTACCGAACTTGATGGCGCTGGCGCTTGAAGTGATCACGTTGTCGCGTACGGTGACATTGTCGTTGCAGACATCGGCATGGTGCGACTTGAGACAGATGCCATCATCCGCAGAATTGACGAAGCACTTGTGGATCAACGCATTCTTGCAATCCACGATGTCCAGTCCATCATTGTTCCAGAAAGCACGGCTGTCCACCGTGACGCCCTCGATGAGAAGGTTCTCGCACCTGTCGCTGGTGCAGGTCCAGAAAGCGGAATTCCTCAGGTTGATGCCCTTGAGGGTCACATTCCTTGACTTGCAGAGATAGACAAGGTGAGGACGGTCCGCAGGCCTTCCGAGGCCAAGGTTGTCCTTTATGAAGCCATTGGCGATCTGCGAAAGGAAATTGTTCGCAACCTCACGGCCCTGTCCATCGATGACGCCGAGTCCGACGACACCGACATTCTCAGCCCCGTTGGCATAGACAAGCGCGAAGGCATCCCCATCCCTCCTGTAGTCATAAGGATTGGTGGAGCCGACTAGGACGGCGCCCTCCCCAAGCTCGATGGTGACATTGTCCTTGAGCTGGATGGTACCTGTCAGATAGCGACCGACTTTGAATATGAGCTTTCCTCCACCCTCTTCGCTTATGAAGTCGATAGCCTTCTGGATGGAGTTGGTGTTCATGGTGGTTCCGTTCGACTTGATTCCGAAGGCGGAAGCATAGTAGTCCCTGGCGGAAAGCTGCATCACGGAAAAGATGCACAGCAGTATGGTTATGGTCTTCTTCATGATGTCTACCTATTTTGTAACGATGTTCTCGATCAGCTTCACCTCATCCCCGAGGACAGCTCCCTCGCATCCCTCGAAGGAGACGAGTGAAGGCACTGAGACCGAGGCAGGGATATGCCCCTTCGCCTTCTGATCCTCGATGCTGGCGGCAAGGGCAGCATGGCGTCCCTCGACCACACCCTTTCCGATGAGGCCCACATTCCGGGCATCCTTCGCCCAGACAAGGGCAGGCGCACCCTTGTAAGGATAGACGCTTGTGGCGCCGACAAGCACGGCGGCTTCACGCAGGTCTATCGTCACATTGTCCTTGAGCTCGACGGCCCCGGTAAGGTAGCGTCCCACATAGAAGACAAGCTTGCCGCCTCCCTTCTCGCTGATGAAGTCGACAGCGCGCTGTATGCTGGACGTGTTGTCGGTAACGCCGTCGCTCCTTATCCCGAAGAGCGTGGCCTTGTACTCCTGCTGTGCGAAGCACTGGAATGCCAGCAAGGCAAGCAGGGCTGTGATGATTGTTCTTTTCATATCCTGTTCTTTCTTATTCCTTGGTTGTGGTCTTGTAGGTAACGGTCTGCTTCTTGGCATCCTGCCCAGGCTCGTCGCAGGAGACATTCTCGAGAGAGAGGCCATCGACATCGTCGGCCACGATGGCCGGACGGTACTCAGGTGCCAGAGCCTTGAACTTGATGTTGCGCAGGGTGACGCCATCCGCATGCCTGAGGTAGGCTCCCCATGCCGGAAGTTCTTTCCACTGAGAGAATTCCGGATAGTACGAGATCATCTCGTCGATGCCGTCAAGATCCTCCGGAGACGTGCCCCTGAAGGCATAGAGCGGATTGCTGCCGCCCGGCATCACGATCTCGAAGTTCTCGAGGGTGATGCCCTCCATCCTGTACTGAGGGATGCCGGCGACGATGATCGCAGGAGAGATGTTCCTCGGAAGGTCCTCGATCGGACCCTCATAGTTGTAGCCGGCATCCGGCTTGTCGAGAGGGACTTCGGCATAGACGTTCCTGATGACGACATTCTTCATGTATGGCTTCTTGCGGTATGGCTCCCTTCCATCCTTCGGAGTGACCGTGTTCCATCGCTCTCCCATCCTGAGGAAGACGACGTTGCCTGTGTGAAGGCTTCTCACGCCATCCACAAGGATATCCTCGATCTCTGCCCCGTCGACAGCAGCGAACGTTATCGCGCTGCGGTAGGTGTCATACATCGTAATGTTGCGGATTGTAAAGTTCTTGAAGCCACCCTTGGAGACAGTACCGAACTTGACACCGTTGGCGCTGGAGCGTCCCACACAGTTCTCGAGCAGGACGTTCCTGCACATGTGGTCGGCGGAATGCGACCTGAAGCAATAGACATCGTCGGCAGCATCGATGAAGCAGTTCCTGATGATGACATCCTCGCAGTCCACGATGTCGATGCCATCATTGTTCCAGTAGGACTTGCTGTCGACGGTCAGACCCTCGACATAGACATTGTGACACTGATCATAGGTCTGGTTCCAGCTTCCCGGATCCTTCAGTGTGATCCCAGTCACCTTGACGTTGGAGCACTCACGGAAGTAGATGTTCTGAGGACGGTTGGCCTCATAGGGACGGTCCAGCTTGAGCTGATCCTCGAAAAGGCCGCGGTGGATGTACTCGACGAGCCTGTTCGCAACGATGAATCCGCGTCCATCGATCGTACCTTCACCACTGATGCCGATGTTGTCCTGCTTCAGGGCAAAGATCATCGACGTCCAGTTGATGTAGGGATCCTTCACGAAATCCCATGGATTCGATGAGCCGAGAAGGGATGCGCCGGCTTCAAGATGCAGGGTAACACCGGACTTGAGATAGACGGTTCCGGTAACATAGTTTCCCGGAGTGAACACCAGCCTTCCTCCTCCATTCCCGGAGACATAGTCGATGGCTGCCTGAATGTAGGCCGAATTCAAGGTCACGCCGTCAGCCTTTGCGCCGAAATCCGTGACCAGGTAGTCCTTGGCCGAGACAAGCTGCAACGCAGCCGCCATGGCGAGGACAATGGAAATGAATCTCTTCATGAATCAGAATGTTGTGATTTAGCATCTAAAGTTAGTCAATTCCGCCCGTTTTTCAAAATCAAGAGCCATGCGCAACCGCAATTATGGCAGCAACGAACCATCCTGAAATCGAAATAAAGAACTATATTTGCAGGTTACTTTTTAAAAAGAAAGGAAAATGGCATCGATTCCATGGGAAGATAGAAGGGAAGGATCAAAGGATGTTCTGTGGAGATACTCCGCAAATCCAATCATTCCGCGCGACCTGCTCTCGACTTCCAACTCGATATTCAACTCAGCAGTAGTCCCCTTCGAAAAGGGCAAGTACCACTTCGCCGGAGTTTTCCGCTGCGACGACACCAACCGCCGCATGAGGCTCCACGTCGGCTTCTCGGTCAACGGAATCGACTGGGAGATCAACGAGGAGGACATCAGGCTTGAAGGAGCAGACCCTGAAGTGGGAGAATGGGTCTATGGCTACGACCCACGCGTCTGCTGGATCGAGGACAGATTCTACGTCACCTGGTGCAACGGCTACCACGGTCCGACCATCGGCGCAGCATGGACTACCGACTTCGAAGTCTTCCACCAGCTCGAGAACGCCTTCCTGCCCTACAACCGCAACGGAGTCCTCTTCCCTAGGAAGATCAACGGAAAGTTCGCGATGCTCTCCCGTCCAAGCGACACGGGACACACCGCATTCGGAGACATATTCTACTCTGAATCACCTGATTTCGAGTACTGGGGACACCACCGCCACGTCATGGCTCCGGCTCCTTTCGAAGTCAGCGCATGGCAGTGCATGAAAGTTGGCGCAGGTCCGATCCCGATCGAGACCAAGGACGGCTGGCTGCTCCTGTTCCATGGAGTTCTCCACTCATGCAACGGCTATGTCTATTCATTCGGCTCAGCCCTTCTCGACCTTGAGCAGCCTTGGAAGGTTCTCGCCAGAAGCGGTCCATACCTCATGGCTCCGCGCGAGATCTACGAGCTCACGGGCGACGTCCCGAACGTCACCTTCCCATGCGCAGCCCTCCACGACGAGGAGACCGGACGGCTTGCCGTCTACTACGGTTGCGCAGACACGGTCACCGGACTTGCCTTCGGCTACGTTCCAGAGATCGTGGAATGGACAAGAAAGAACAGCATAATCTAAAGCATTCCATCCAGTGAAGAAGACCCTGACAGCACTCTTCCTTGCATCCGTGACCTTTCTCCAGGCCGCGGCACAGATCGTCGACCAGAACGGCAACCCAGTTGACACAACGAAGATCTACGGAGAGAGGAAGGACTCCCTCAAGAGCGCGGTCTTCGTCTCCGCCCAGGGCTCGCATACTTCCAAGTTCAAGGACATGAGGGTCGAGGCGATCAACAGTGCAGGGCTCCAGAAGATGGCCTGCTGCAACCTTGCCGAAAGCTTCGAGAACTCTGCCAGCGTGACTGTTGGATATTCAGATGCGACGACCGGAGCGCGTCAGATCAGGCTCCTGGGCCTGAGCGGCATCTACACGCAGATGCTGGACGAGAACAGGCCTGTCATGAGAGGCCTTGCCGCCCCGTTCGGGCTCAGCTACGTGCCGGGACAATGGCTTTCCTCCATCCAGGTTGCAAAGGGGGCTTCCTCCGTCATCAACGGAGGCGAGTCGATCACCGGAACAATAAACCTCGAGCACAGGAAGCCGACGGACGAGATCCCTCTGTTCGTCAACCTGTCCACAATGGCAGACAGCAAGACCGACTTCAACATCGTGAGCTCACAGCAGATCGGTGACAGGTGGAGTACGGTGGCGATGGGACACGTCTCAGGCAACTTCAAGACGATGGACATGAACGGCGACACCTTCGTCGACGACCCAAGGCAGCTGCAGTTCAATGTCTCCAACAGATGGCTCTACTACGCTCCGAAAGTGCGCGTGAGATTCGGATTCAAGGCGGTCAGCGACTCCAGGCAGGGAGGACAGCTGGGCATGCCGACCCTGATGGATTCAAGCGCCCCATGGACCTCCGACATCAGGAACAACAGCCTCAACACCTACTTCAAGATAGGAATCCCATTCTCTGAGGATGCCGGCACCAGCCTTGGCATCATCGGCGACTGGACGATCCAGGACATGGATTCCGAGTTCGGGTTCAAGGGCTACGACGCCACACAGAATTCAGGATTCCTCAACTTCATCTACCAGAGGGAAGTCAGCGAGGAGCAGAAATTCACAATCGGGGCAAGCGGCACCATGGACGCATATTCAGAGAACCTCGCCGGAAACCTCGTGAAGAGCAACCTGGGCTTCGGTGGCATCTACGGAGAATACACCTTCAAGAAGGGAGAGAATTTCTCGCTGATCGCCGCACTCAGGGGCGACTGGTACAAGGGGGAAGGTCTAAAGGCCATCCCAAGGCTCACCCTCAGGTGGAATCCTGCCGAGTCCCTCGTCCTGCGCGCCAATGCAGGAAGAGGCCTGCGCTTCTCCACCCCTGTCATCGACAACATCGGCATCCTTTCCACAGGCAAGGAGTACGTCGGGGACCTGATGAGCCACACCCTGGAGGATGCATGGACGACCGGAGCGAACGCGACCTGGTACTTCCCGTTCCTCAGCTCCTACCTCTCACTTGACTGGTTCAGGACAGGCTTCACGCAGCAGAAGGTCATTGAATATGCAGAACGCGAGATCAAGTTCTTCGACCTGACCTCGGTGGACGACGGAAGATCCTTCACAAGTTCCTACCAGGCAGACTTCTACATCGAGCCGGCGGAAAGGTTCAACATCACTGCTACCTTCCGCTACACGGACGCACGCATGACTCTTTCCGACGGCGTGCTTCACGAGAAGCCGATGACATCAAGGTACAAGGGAGTGCTCAACATGCAGTACGCCCTGCCGCTCAACAAGTGGATCTTCGACTTCACGGCATCCGTCAACGGACCTGCCCGCAAGTGGGACTTCATGGGTGGAGGGCTGACTCCTGCCTACCCTCTCCTCTACGCCCAGATAACGAAGAGATTCAAGGGATTCGACATCTACGCAGGCGGAGAGAATCTCACAGGCTTCCGCCAGAAGGAAGTCATCATCGGAGATCCATTCTCAGACAGTTTCGACGCCAGCCAGGTCTGGGGCCCTATCATGGGCACCAAGCTCTACGTCGGATTCAGGATAACGATTTGGAAAACAGCTTAATGGAATAACAGACATGAAAAAGTTCATGATGATCATGGCTGCCCTCGTGATGGCAGCATCATTCTCAGGCACAACCGAGGCTTTCGCAGCAGAGACCATTGCAGCCGCTCCTGCAGCCAAGACCCAGACAGCGAAGTTCTCAGTCAGCATGCACTGCAAGAACTGCGTCAAGAAGATCACCGAGAACATGAGTTTCGAGAAGGGTGTAAAGGACCTCAAGGTCGATCTTCCATCAAAGACCGTCACAATCACATTCGACCCAAAGAAGACCACCGTCGAGAAGCTCCACGCAGCACTCACGAAGCTTGGCTACGAGACCAAGGTCATCGCTGAATAGGCTCGGTCAATACTCATAGCGTTTCCGGAATGAGGCGATCAGTGCGATCGACACGATGAGCGAGAGCACCTCGGCCACATTCACGGACATCCAGATTCCATCCACTCCGAACAGAGGTGGCAGCGCGAACACAGCAGCCATCTCGAAGACCAGTGTGCGCAGGAAAGCCGCTGCTGCAGAGATGGTTCCATTGTTCAAGGCAGTGAACCAGGCAGAGGTAAACATGTTCACGCCGCAGATCAGGAAGCTCAGCATGTAGATTCTCAATCCCTGCAGCGAGATGTCGCTCAGGACTTTGTCGTAGCCCACGAAGACCTTCACGACGGCCGGGGCCGTCAGTTCGGCAGCCCCCACAAGGAGAAAGCCGAAGACCAGGGCGAGGACAATGCTCTTGTGGAGCAGGCTCCTCATTTCCTGATGGTTGCCCGCACCGTAGTTGTAGGCAATGATCTGGGTTATGCCCATGTTGTAGCCGATGAAGACCGCTGCAAAGATGAATCCCAGATACATGATGATCCCATAGGCAGAGACTCCGTCAGCCCCGATGTAGGCCATCAGCTGCCAGTTGTAGCATATTCCTATGATGTTCAGCGCGATGTTCCCGACAAACTCGGAAAGACCGTTCGTGCAGGACTTGAGGATGCTTTTCCAGTCCAAGCCGCAAGGCACTATCCAGAGCTGGGTGGCATTCTTCTTCGAAGAGAAATACCAGAGAGGATAGAAGCCTCCGACAAGCAGGCCTATGGAGCTGGCCCATGCAGCGCCGGTCAGGCCCCACCCGAAGACAGCGACGAAAAGCGCATCCAGGAGGATGTTGGTGACGCCGCAGATGATGCTCAGACGCGTTCCCAGTTCCGGCTTTTCAGCAGCCATGAAGAATGGCTGGAAGGCAGTCTGAAGCATGTAGCCCGGCAGCACGGTGATCAGTATCCTTCCATAGGACACGGCATAGGGCATCATCTCATCATCCGAACCGAGGAAGGAAGCCACCTGAGGCATGAATATGAACAAAAGCACGGCAAGTACCACTCCGGCAGCGATGGTGACACGGATGAGCATGGAGAAGACCTGACGTGCCCTCTCCGGGTCCCCTTCACCCAAAGTCTTTGACACCAAGGCACTTCCACCGGACCCAACCATCATGCCAAGGGCTCCGACAAGGGCAATCGCAGGCCAGATGAGATTCATGCCTGCAAACGCGGTGCTTCCGGCATAGTTGGAGATGAAGAAGCCATCGACGATGCTGTAGATCGAGATGACGATCATCATCATGACCATCGGGAACATCGTCCTTACGATCCTGCCGTAGCCATAGTGTCCTGAAAGCTCAACCTGCATACTACCTCTCCCTGACAAGACCTACAACATGAAGAACAGGGCGACTCCGCCGACTGTCACAAGCGTTCCCATGACTTCCTTGACAGACAGTCTCTGCCTGTAGATCAATGAATAAGGCAGAAGGATAAGGACAGGAGTCAGAGCCATCAGCGTGGAGGCGATGCCCGCCTTGGCATACTGGACTGCCATCAGTGACAGGGAGACGCCGAGGAACGGGCCGAAGAAGGTGGTCAGGCCTGCGAGAGTCATCGCCTTGCCGTCATGGAAGGCATCCACCACCTTTCCAAGGGACCTCTGGACCAGGAGCATCATGAAGAAGCCGATCAATCCGAAGATGGCCCTGATGAAGGTTCCGGAGAACGGCATGAGAGTCGTGATGGCGGTCGGTGCATCGGAAGGTATCGAAGCCTCGTAGCACTCGAGCCCGATCTTGCTGAGCACCAGGCCGACTCCCTGACCGATGCCGGCACCGATCCCGAAAAGGATGCCCTTCAGCGGAAGCTTGACCGTCAGGGTGTTGCTGCCATCCTTCTTTGCAAGGATGGTGATTCCGATTCCGGTCACGGTGACCATCATGGCCAGCCAGGACTGCCAGTGCATGGTCTCGCCCAGCATGAGCCAGCCGGCGATTCCCGCGACAGGAGGGGCAAGCGTCATGAAGAGCTGACCGTATTTCGAACCGAAGATGACATAGGAGTTGAACAGGCAGTAGTCTCCAAACACATAGCCCACTATTCCCGAAAGGGCGAGCCAGAACCATGCGGCAGCACCTGCATGCAGAGGAAACGGAGAACCGGTGAAGACAAGGAGAAGCGCTGCAAGGAAGATCAGTGAAAGAGCCATCCTGATCAGGTTGAGAGGCAGGGCGCCGATCCTGTGGCTGGCAATGTCTGCAAACAATGCGGTCGCAGTCCAGCTGACTGCAACGACAAGCGACAAGATTTCTCCAAGATACTGCATGGTAACACCTACTTGCGGCAAATTTAGGCTTTTTCCAAGGAATATGCGACAATCTTGGCTATATTTGGGAATATGAACATGAAAAAGACACTCATCGCAGCAGCGGTCATCATCCTCTCTGCAGTTCAGGCGTTCGCTCAGACTCCGACGGAAATCCCATGGTACGGCAACAAGTACTCGATGTTCATCCACTTCGGACTCTATTCACATCTGGGGGGAGTCTGGGACGGCCAGCCTGTGAAGAGAGGCTACAGCGAACAGATACAGTCACATGCAGGCATCTACGGCGATGTCTACTCTGAAATCGCCGACGAATTCAACCCTGTCCACTTCGACGCCGACTCGATCGTAGCGCTGGCGAAGGATGCCGGGATGAAGTCGATCGTGATCACATCGAAGCATCACGATGGGTTCTGCATGTTCCGCACGTCCACGACAGACTACAACTCATTCGATGCAACGCCTGCGCACAGGGACTACATCGCCGAGCTGTCCGAAGCGTGCCGAAGAGGAGGGATAGGCTTCGGTCTCTACTATTCATTGATCGACTGGCACGCCCCATGCTCTGCACTCATAACCAGCCACAACGCAGACTTCATCACTCCGGAGCACCACAGGCTGAACCTGGCCCAGGTGACGGAACTGGTCACCGGCTACGGTCCAATCAGCGAACTCTGGTTCGACATGGGCAGCCTCACGCCGGAGCAGAGCAAGGATCTCTATGACCTCGTGAGGAAGCACCAGCCTGACTGCATGGTCAGTGGAAGGCTTGGAAACGGATTCTATGACTTCGCCGTCATGAGCGACAACTATGTACCCGAAGCATCGCTCCAGACTGCCTGGCAGTCAGCGGCTTCCATCTTCGGAGCCACCTGGGGCTACCGCAGCTGGCAGAAGAGGGAGAATGTCGAGGGCAAGACCAGGGAGAAGCTCGAGAGCCTGATCCGCGTCGTCTCCAGAGGCGGAAACTACCTGCTCAACATAGGCCCGAAGGGAGATGGTTCGGTCGTTCCGTACGAGCGTACCGTGCTCGAGGGCATAGGAGCCTGGCTCAAGGTCAACGGAGATGCCATCTACTCATCCAGCCCGAGTCCCTTCCGGACATTGTTCAGCTGGGGAGACACAACCAGGAACGGCGAGAAGCTGTTCCTCATACTCTCCGGAAAGGCTCCGGAAGATGGGAGGATCGTCCTTCCGATGAAGGGTTACAGGCTGGTCCGCGCCGAGGGCGTCTCGAAGGCGAGCCTCAGGAAGGGAGAGCTGACGGTCATTCCTGAACCCGGGGCATGGGACGGTGACATCAAGGTCATCAGGCTGACTTTCAACAAGCCTGTCGTACCGGATGAAGAGACTGTCACTGACACAAGGATCGCCAACAGCAGCTATTTCTGCCAGGACTACTACACCAATTCAAAGAGTGTCGTCAGCTACAGCTGGAACCTCTCCCCTGCCATGAAGGGCACCCCAAGATGCATCTCCTACACAGAATCCGAGGCAGGCAGGACTATCCTGGCCACAATCGACGGCAGAGAGACCGACATCAAGCTTGAGGGCGGAGAAAGCGTCATCCTGGATGTAAAGCCTCTCAAGGAAGGAAAGCGCTATCTGGTCAGGACCGGAAAGTCGGATTTCGATGCCAGCGCAAGGGAGACCTTCAGCCTAAGCGAGCCTCCAAGGTGGGCCATGAGCGAGAGCTGGATCCCTGTCGAAGGAGACCACGGCACGATCCACGGCAGGCCGATGGAGACCGCCTTCATCATGCAGGAAGTTGAATCGCCTGTGGACCAGGAGGTCCTGCTCGAGATCGGAGCCGGCAACGGTGCCGAGCTTTATGTCAATGGCGAATCCGTCATGAAGCACCTCAACGAGTACAGATGCACATTTGCACCGGAGCTGGTGCGCGTCAGGTTGACAGCCGGAAGGAACCAGCTGGTACTGAGATCCTACAACAGGTTCGAGAAAGACTACGGGTGGATGCTCAGGGTCGCGGCAGACCAGCATCTGCTCACCCAGGAGATCGGTTGCATCCCGACCGGGGCGACAACTGTCTCCATAAGTGGAAAGAACCCGCAATCCCCTCACCAGGATTGCAGGCTCCACAATGTAAGAATCTGCAGCGCAGCTACTTCTGAATGATCAGAACGGCGTCGGCACGGACATCCGGCTCATCCGAGAGGATGCGGATCGACCCGCCCTGGCCGGCAGGTATCGCAAATGTTCCAAGCTTGACCCATTCTCCTGAAGCCTGACCTTCAACCACCAGTTTGGTCCTGTCGAAGGACACTTCCTCAGTCCTGTCTCCTGTTTCTACCACGAAACGGGTGTGACGGCAGCCGTATCTCTGCTGGAAGGCATAGATGTCGTAGGTACCGTCAAGGCTGTCCGGGATGATGATTCTCAGCTTGTTCTCAGCAGGATCGCCCGAATAGGTCCTGTAGGTGCGGCCGTAGGAGTCCCAGCTCTGGAAGCGGTTCCATCCTTCGGTCCCGGTGATGAGTTCGGAATCCTCGTCGATGACCAGCTCCGGATCCTTCCCATCAAGGCATGGATCCTCATTCAGTATCCTGCGAAGTTCCTCAACGTCAATCTCCTGAACGCTTCCATCACCTGCCATGACAGCAGCAAGGCCGCAGGCCTGTCCCATTTCAAGGAAGACAGGTTCCATCCTGATTGACCCATAGGCGATGTGGGAAGCGGAAAGGCAGACAGGCACAAGGAGGTTGGTACATTCCTCCCTCTTCGGAGTCAGGCTCCTGTAGGACACGGGATAAGGATGGCCTCCAGGGATCTCGACGTTGCCTTCATTCTTGACCATAAGCTTTCCATCCTTCTCGACAACGATTCTCTCGCAGTTGTGCGAGTCCATCGTGTAGGCTGCGAATCCGACTCCATCCTTGACGTCAGTCCTGTTCTCGCAGTCAGCCTGAGTGGCCACATATTCACCGACAAGGCGCCTGCTTTCGCGGATGTAGAGCTGATGTGTCCAATGTCCTGTCCTTGGATATTCATCCTTCGGGAGTCCCCACTTGAGGATGTCTTCCCTGAGTGCCTGGGGAATCCTTGGGTCGTGGCCGCAGAAGTACAGGAGGCCGAGGGTGTAGGAAGTGTGGGCTGCCAGGATTTCCTTGCGCTCCTCCCAGGTCGCTTCCGGGTAGCTGTGGTTCATGCCGATCATGTCGGTGGAGAAGGCTCCCCTGTTGTTGATGTCGGTCTTGCGGCCAGGCATCATGCTCCAGATGAAGCACCTGTTCTTGTCCGCCAAGGTCGGGTCAGCCTCAAGAACCCTGAGAAGAAGTTCGTATCTGGTCGAATCATAGTCTGCCGGGCGCTCGATCGGGATCATGTTGGACGGTTCGTCCGTGAGACAGATCCTGTAGTTGTAGGCCTGAACCATGGAATCACCTGTGCCATAATCTCTTGCCTTTCCGTCGCTGATTCCCCAGAGAAGGCCGCTCTCCGGATCGCCGGGGACGACGAATGGGTCGATCCCGTCCATGAACTGGTGATTCTGCCTGAGCTGGTAGCCGTTCCAGGTCTCGCCGTAGACTGAATTGTCCTCGCGGCCTATGGTACAGGTGACGCCGGACATCGCCATCAGGTCTCCTTCATAGGAGCAGTCGATGAACTGGTCAGCCTTGATGGTCCTTGACTTCCCGGACTCATCGGTGCAGGTGATCGACACGATCCTGGTGCCTTCCTTCACGACCGAGGTAATATGGTAGCCCTGGACGAGGCTGATGTGTGGTTCGTCGAGGTACTGCATCAGGATCTCCTCTGCGACATGAGGCTCGAAGACCCACTGCTCCAGCTTGCCGTAATGCTCGCCGAGCTTGCGGTAGAACTGCCTTGCAAGGCCGGTGACGGCCTGCTTGTTGCCGATGTCGGTCTGGCCGAGGCCACCGGTCGTCATGCCTCCGATCGTGACGTCGGGGCAGATGATGGTGACTTCGCCGCCGGTCCTGGCCGCAGAATAAGCCGCTGTGACCGCAGCGGATGTGCCGCCATAGATGCAGACGGAAGTGCGCCCTGCGCACGACATCAGGATGCAGGCTGACAGGATCAGTGCCGCAGATGCTGTTCTTGAAAGAGCTGTGTTCATGATCGTTATCGGCTAATATCTCCAGGCCACAGGGAATTCAGCGATTCTCAGGGTCGTGCTTCCGTAAGGGAC
>JAGHSC010000165.1 GCA_018066065.1 Candidatus Cryptobacteroides faecihippi | reverse complement strand
TTGTGGGAGTGCTGAAGGACTATGGCCCTGATGCAGACATGACGATCGATGAACCGGAAGGCTTTGACCGCTCGGAGTTCGATGGGTTGAACATCACCAGCCAGGGCAAGTCCATACCGGTCGAGAGCGTACTTACCTATGGCAAGCTTCCCGGCGGTAAGTACATGCTCAACTGGCCTGGCGGGCATGGCAATGATGTTTATCTCCAGATTGTAGAGATGCCCATAGGGAGAGGCAGGAGGCACTCAAGGCTGCCCGCGCCAAGACCCTGAGATTCATCTACTACCTCCATACAGTGCTCGGCTGCCGCAATCTTGGAGTCGCAGATGATGAGTTCGACACGCCGGACGGCCTTGCCTATCTCCCTTACAACAGGGAGGGGCGCAGGCTCAAGGGCGTGACTGTGAGGACCATTGACGACATGGAGGATCGTTACCGCAACAACCGCTACAGCACTGCAGTCTCTGTCGGAAACTATCCTGTCGCCCAGCATCACAGCCAGTACGCAGGAAAGCTGTCCATCCATTTCCCGAAAGTGCCGTCCTTCTCGGTCAGTGCGGGTGTCCTCATCCCGGAGGAGACCGATGGATTGATCGTTTCGGACAAGGCAATCTCAGTGACGAACCTTGCCAATGGATCGACCCGTCTCCAGCCTGTTGTGATGGCTACGGGACAGGCTGCCGGCACTCTTGCAGCCCTTTCTGTGCTTGAAGGTGTCCAGCCAAGGAATATCCCTGTCCGCAGGCTTCAGTCCTCTCTTCTTGAACAGGGATGCTATCTTCAGCCTCTCTACGATGTCGCTGAGGACGATCCTGACTTCCTTGCCATCCATCGTGTGGCTTCCACAGGGATACTGCGCATGGAAGGGGAGCCATGGAACTGGGCAACCGCACATGGTTTCATCCGGAAGAGACAGTCCAGGTCGATGAGATCATTGGCGGCATCCAGCGCTTCTACCCTTCATGCGGGGAAGCAGAGGACGCCATGAAGGCACTTGAGACCTGTCTTCAGGAACCTCGCACCCGCAGGGAATGGGCGAGGATCATCGATGAAGTACTTGACCCATTCTCCAGGGACATTGACTTCGAGGGGAACGTGATCGCCGATTAGAAATCCTTTCCGTCGAATCCCGCGTCAGTCGAGATGGCTCCGCTTTTCTCCTTCACCTTGGAGTTGAAGGTGAACGTCAGGCCGGCCACTATGTTGGGATAGGTCGGCCTTACCGTTGTGTGTGACTCCAGGCTCATCGTGCTCCTGAAGTTCTCGTACTTGGCCGTGTGGAACACATCGTGCGCGACAAGGGAAAGAGCCAGCCTTCCTTTCATGAACTGCCTCCTGGCTGCCATGTCGAAGAAGCAGTAGGCCTCTTCATGTCCCTGGGTCAGCATGTTCGGTCCGATGAGATGGGAGTCGAACTGAATCTTGGTGTCCTTGAGAGGGGAGAAGACGTTGATCCATCCTGCCATCCAGGTGACACCGGAGTTGTCCGAGCATCCGTCCAGGCGGGAGATGAAGGCATACCTGTAGATGTTTCCGTTCAAGGTGCTGGTCCACCATCGTGCCGGCTTGGTGACAGCACTGAATTCCATTCCATACTCGCTCTGGTCACCTGCATTGACGATCTTGTCCAGTGTGATTCCCGGTTCGTACGGATTCCTGATGACATCCACGACGTCGCTTCTGTGGCGGTAGTATGCGGTTGCAGCCACGGATGAGCTGCTCCCGATGCTCTTGCGGTAGAACGCCTCGAGGGAGTGGATGTACTCCGGATTCAGGTCCGGGTTGCCCACGATCCTGGTGTAGTAGTCTTCGTAGGTGATGTAAGGCTCCAGCTTCCAGATGCCAGGCCTGTTCGTCCTCCTTGAATATCCAAATCCGAAGGTTCCTGCCTTGACTGTCCTGTAGGCGGCGTGCGCTGATGGGTAGAGCTCGTATCTCTTCCGGTGTCTCGAGGCTCCGTCCATCTCGATGTCCATGACGTCGATGACCTCCTCTCCGCGGAGGCCGGCATTCAGCTCCCAGTTGCCAGGATGGTCGCTTACCATTGCGTAGAGAGTGTGTACCTGGCGCCTGTAGTAGAACGGAATGTCAAGGCTGTCGTCCCACAGGAAATCCTTTGCCCCGTTGTCCCAGGCCTTGAAGGTGTAGCCTCCGTGCTCGCTGTAGGTCGTGTACTGGTAGCCACTCTCGAATGATCCTGTCTCGCTGTAGCTGTGGGTGAAGGTGAGTGATCCGTCGCTGTCCCAGTGATGCTCCTGCTCGTATCCTCGCGTGCCTTCGGTACGGACTCCTTCGTTGGTGTGAAGGTTGCTTTCCGTATATTCAAGGGAGTAAGGGTCATACCTCAGCCTGCTGGTGGCAGCGAGCGTGCTCTTCTCTCCGATCTTCCATTCGTAATCGACTGAGGCCTGCATGAGCTTCTTGTAGAGGATGTAGTGGTCATGGGCGTCGAAGGTGGTGTTGTAGAGCATGTAGCCTCCTCTGGTGTTTCTGGTCCGTCCTCCCTGGATCTCGACCTGGAGCTTGTGGGCCTTGCCATCGTTGAACTGCCATCCGCCTCTGGCCACTTCGGTCATGAATGTCCTGTAGCGGTAGCCGTCCGACCTGGAGATCGTGACGTAGTCGTCGACGACCGTCTTCTTGTCCTGGAGAAAGTCGCTCCGGGTCTTGATGTCCTGGGCGGTGGCTCCGATGTAGAAAAGGTTCCTGCCCTTCCTGTAGTTCAGGATTCCGTCGAACCCAAGAGTCCCGAGTGTGCTTCCCGTGAGTCCGACCGTGCCGCTGAATGCCTGTGAATCAGATGCTTTTGTCTTGATGTTGATGATTCCGACATCTCCGTCGGTCTTGTATCTTGCGGATGGGGTCGTGATGATCTCTATGTCGTCGATGCTGGATGCCGGGATCTGTCTCAATGCGTCCGTACCTTCGAGTGGGCTTGGCTACCCGTCCCCGTACACAAGGTAGTTGCTGCTTCCCCTGAATGTGAGGTCTCCGTCCGAGTTGACCTGGATGGATGGAGTGTTGGCCAGGATGTCCAGGGCGGTTCCTCCGGCGGCAGTCACGGCGGAGGATGCACTGATGCTCTGCCTGTCCAGCCTGTAGACAATCTGGTTCTTGTCCGATGTCACTGTTACCCCTTTCAGGCTTTCGGCATCCTTCTCAAGACTGATTGTCCCGAGGTCGTAGGTCTCTCCCTGCTTCAGGTTCACGACATCTGAATTGTAGGTGCGATAGCCGATGAACATCACTTCGACCGTCACTGTCTGGGATTCTATGCCTTCCAGGAGGAATCCTTCCTCTCCTGTGATGCATGAAGCCTTGACGGTTCCGTCGGCTCCTCTTGCAATGACGTCCGCGAACAGGATTGCCTTTCCGTCCTCTGCATCGACCACCCTTCCTTTGATTGATGATGCGCCTGCACTGAAGGAGCAGGGCAGTGCCCATGTCAGCATCATGGCTATCATCAAGATTGTCTGCCTCATCTGTAAATCCGTTTGTGCAAATATAGGTATAATAATGGAACAACCGCCTCGGATGTCTCCGAAGCGGTTGCCGTGCATGTCGTGAAAACCTGAGCGGAATACGAGATTCGAACTCGCGACCCTCAGCTTGGGAAGCTGATGCTCTACCAACTGAGCTAATTCCGCATGCGTTGTGCAAATATACGAATTCGTCGGATATTTGCAAAAAACATAAAGCGCCGCTCGATTGAGCGGCGCTTTGTGACTCACACAGGATTCAAACCTGTAACCTTTTGATCCGTAGTCAAATGCTCTATTCAGTTGAGCTAGGGAGCCAATATTCGGAACTTTTGTTCCGATGTGTTTCAGACTAAGCTTCAGCCTTCTTGACGTTGATCTTCTTTTCCTTGATCCTAGCCTTCTTACCAGAGAGCTGGCGGAGATAGAAGATTCTTGCCCTGCGGACCATACCTACCTTGTTGAGCTCGATCTCATCGATGAATGGTGACTGGATAGGGAAGATCCTCTCGACACCGATACCGTTGGAAACCTTGCGTACAGTGAAGGTCTTGGTCTGTGGAGTAGCGCCCCTGAGCTGGATGACAACACCCTTGAACTTCTGGAGTCTCTCCTTGTCACCTTCCTTGATCCTGTAGGTAACTGTGATTGTGTCACCAGCCTTGAAGGAAGGATATGTAGCTACTTTCTCGTTAGCGAAAGCCTGCTCTACAAACTTAATGTAATCCATTTCTACTTTTCTTTAGTGCAACATTGCGCACATCCATAACGACTCGCAAGCGGTTGCTTTGTTTTTGGGATTGCAAATGTAGGTATTTTTTCTTGCAATCAAAAGTTTTTCAGGAAAAATGTGAAAAATCTGCTCTATTTTCTGAACCAGGCGAGTGATTCCCTGCATTTTTCACTGATTTTCTCCCATTCCTTTCCGGCGATGACATCCTTCGGGAACAGCTTCGACCCCATTCCCACGCAGGTGACGCCGGAGGCGGCCCATGCCGTGAGGTTCTCTTCTGTCGGCTCGACGCTGCCGGTGGCCATCACCATGGCCCATGGGAGCGGCGCCTTGACATCCTTGACGAACTTAGGGCCTCCCACGCTTCCTGCAGGGAAGATCTTGACCATGTCGCATCCCATCTCCATTGCATTGCAGATCTCGGTCACGCTACCGCATCCCGGTGTGTAAGGGATGCCGTGGAGGTTGCAGAGCTTGGCGACTTCCGGATTGAAGGCAGGGGAGACGATGAAGTTTGCGCCCATCTGGATGTAGAGGGCTGCCGTCGGTGCGTCCAGGATGGTGCCTGCTCCGAGGATGAGCCCCGGACACTCTGCGAGGACGAACTTCGACAGTTCCTTGAAGACTTCGATGGCGAAGTCGCCGCGGTTCGTGAATTCAAATGCCCTGATGCCACCTTCGTAGCATGCCTTGACGACATCCTTTGCCGTCTGGAGGTCGCTGTTGAAGAAGACAGGGACGATGCCTGTCTGCTTCATCGATGTCAGCGTCTCGAGTTTGCTGTATCTTGCCATGATTCGATCTTTATCTTGACACTCGGCCTGAGCCGTTTCCTTTCATCAGGTTCTCGACTTCCGCAACGCTGACCTGGTTGTAGTCACCGAAGATCGTGTGCTTGAGGCATGATGCCGCGGCTGCGAACTCGATTGCCTTCTGGTCGTCGGCGTAGGTGAGGAGGCCGTAGATGAGTCCTCCCATGAAGGAATCACCACCTCCGACGCGGTCCACGATGTGCGTGATGTCGTAGCGCCTTGACTGGAGAAGCTCCTTTCCATTGAATATGACCCCGCCCCAGGTGTTGTGGTTCGCGTTGATCGACCCACGCAGGGTGATGGCTACCTTCCTGCAGCGAGGGAATCTCTCCATCAGCTGCCTGCAGACGCTCTCGAAGCGGGTCTGGTCGATGGCTCCGTCTGTCTGCTCGGCATCGAATCCTTCCGGCTTGATGCCAAACTCCTTCTCTGCATCCTCCTCGTTCCCAAGGATGAGGTCGCATCCCTCGACGAGGGCCGGCATGACTTCGGCGGCGGTCTTTCCGTACTTCCAGAGATTCTTTCTGTAGTTCAGGTCACAGGACACGAAGACTCCGAGCCTGTTTGCTGCCTTGATGGCCTCGAGGCAGACATCTGCCGCGCTCTGGCTGATGGCCGGGGTGATGCCTGTCCAGTGGAACCAGTCGGCACCTTCGAAGACCTTGTCCCAGTCGATGGTCCCTGGCTCGATGGTTGAGATCGACGAATGGGCCCTGTCGTAGACGACCTTGCTTGGCCTTGCCACGGCACCGGTCTCGAGGAAGTATATTCCCAGACGCTCACCTCCGAAGATGCAGTTGTCAGTCGAGACACCGTAGGAATGGAGGTCGCGGAGGCAACTCTTCGCAATGTCGTTGTCAGGAAGCCTCGTTACGAATTCTGCATCGACCCCGTAGTTGGCGAGTGAGACGGCCACGTTGGCCTCTCCGCCTCCGAAAGTGGCGTCGAACTGTCTTGCCTGCGGGAATCTGAGATAGCCGGGCGTTGAAAGGCGGAGCATGATCTCGCCGAATGTTATTACTTTGGGCATGTTTATGTGGTTTCCTGCAAAGTTAGAAAATATCTTTCAACTTGTCGAACACTGCCTTGTCCTCTCTTGATGGGTCCGGTGTGAAGGACTTGCTCTTGCGCATTCCTTCGAGGGCTTCCTTCTCGTCCCTGGAGAGCTTCTTCGGGATCCAGACGAGGATCTTGACGTAGAGGTCTCCGGTTCCGCTGCCGTAGCCGCTGACTGCAGGGAGTCCCTTTCCACGGAGCTTCACGACGGCTCCGGACTGTGTTCCTGCATCGATCTTCACCTTGTAGGATCCGTCAAGGCATGGAACTGTGATCTCACAGCCGAGAATGGCATCCGTGACGGAGATGGTGGTGTTGTAGAAGAGATTCTTGCCGTCTCTCCTGAGGTTGGCGTGAGGAATCTCCTCGATCAGTACGAGGAGGTCACCGTTGACTCCGTTGTGAGGGGCTGCATGGCCCTCTCCGCGGATAGTGAGCTGCATTCCGTCCTCGACTCCGGCAGGGATCTTGACCTTCACTGTCTCGCGCTTGCGCACGAGTCCTGTGCCGTTGCAGGTCCTGCATGGGTTGCTGATGACCTTGCCTTCTCCGCCGCACTGAGGACAGGTGGAGTAGGAGATGGTCCTTCCGAAGAGTGAGTTGACTACCTGCTGTACCTGGCCTGTGCCGTTGCAGTTCGGGCAGGTCTTGATGTCAGAGGAGTTCTTGGTGCCCTTGCCTTCGCAGTCCGGGCATGGCCTGTTGCGCTCGATGGTGATTTCCTTCTCGATACCCTTGGCGATCTCGTCGAGGGTGAGCCTGACCCTGGTGCGGATGTCGCGTCCCTTGTAGACTCTCTGCTGGGCACCGCCTCTGGCTCCACCTCCGCCGAAATTGAATCCGCCGAAGCTGAATCCACCTCCGAACAGGTCGTTCAGGATGTCGTTGAGGTTGCCGAACCCTCCGCTGAAGTCAGGACCGGCCTGGCCGTCGACTCCGGAGAATCCGAACTGGTCGTACTTGGCCTTCTTGTTGGCATTGCTGAGGACTGAATAGGCTTCCGAGGCTTCCTTGAACTTCTCTTCGGCTGTCTTCTTCTCCTGTTCGGTTCCCTCGACCCAGCGGTCTGGATGCCACTTCATGGCAGCCTTCCTGTAGGCCAGCTTTATCTCGTCTGCCGTGGCTGTCCTTGCGACGCCAAGCACTTCATAATAGTCTCTTCTTTCTGCCATAGAGCGTGCACTTTATCATATTCCAACAACTACCTTCGCGTAGCGGATGACCTTGCCCGCGAGGGTGTAGCCTGTCTGGACGACGTCGAAGACGAGCCCTTTCCTGTCTTCCTCAGGGACCGGGAACTGTGCCACGGCCTCGTGGAGGTCGGTGTCGAATTTCTGTCCCATCGCGTCGATCGGCTCAAGGCCCTTCGTCTTGAGGTAGCCCATCAGCTTCGTGTAGATCAGCTTGGTGCCTTCCTTCGCAACCTCGTCTGAGGATTCTGAGAGCATCTTCATTGCCCTCTCGCGGTCGTCGAGCACTGGAAGCAGGCCCTTGATGGTGTCTGCCGCCGCGGTGGAGACGAGCTCGAGCTTTGCTTCCGCAGAGTGCCTGCGGAAATTCTCGAAGTCTGCCATGAGACGGACATAGTCATCCTTCTCCTTCGCCACGCTTGCCTTGAGTTCTGCGTTCTCGCTTGTCAGCCTTGCGATGACTTCGGAGGAATCCTCCTTGGCCTGAGCTTCCCCAGACTCCTGTGCTTCCTGTGATCCATCCTGCTCTGCCACAGTCTCTTCGACCTGGTCTTCTACCATCTTCCCGGTGTCCTTATCGTTGTTTTTCTTGCTCATATCCTAAGTGTTTTTCCGGCTTCATCCGAGGGGCTTGCCCCTTCGGGCCGAGCCTTCTCAATCAAATTATCTGCCAATGTCAATTGCATGACATTATGTCAGTGGCCTTGATTTAAACCTCAAAAAATGCTATCATTGCATTCAATAACACTCTTACAAGACCAATCATGTCTTCTTTCATCCACGATGACTTCATGCTTTCCGGCAAGACGGCGAGCAATCTTTTTCATGGAAGTGCCGAGTCGCTTCCGATCATTGACTACCACTGCCATCTTTCACCTCAGCAGATTGCAGAGAACATCCAGTTTCGTGACATCACCCAGCTCTGGCTTGTCGACGGACATGCCGGCGACCACTACAAGTGGAGGGCGATGAGGGCGGCAGGTGTCCCGGAGGAATACATCACAGGAGGCACCAGAAGCTCGTGGGAGACTTTCGAGAAATGGGCGGAGACGATGCCTTTCCTGATGAGGAACCCTCTCTATCACTGGTCCCACCTGGAGCTCAGCAGGGTTTTCGGAATAGACACGATCCTGAAGCCTTCGACCGCTCGCGGGATCTTTGAGGAATGCAATGCAAAGCTTGCCACTCCGGAGTTCAGGGGACAGTCCTTGATCAGGAAGTTCAATGTAGAGGTCGTCTGCACCACGGACGACCCTGCCGATGACCTCCGCTGGCACAGGCAGATTGCCGAGAATCCGTTCGGCACGAAGGTCCTGCCTACATGGAGGCCTGACAAGGCCATGGCAGTCGAGTCGCCTGAGGCATTCAATTCCTATCTTGCAAGCCTCGAGGAGGCTGCAGGCATGGAGATCCGTACGTATTCCGATCTCCGCGATGCCCTTCAGAAGCGTCATGACTTCTTCGAGTCGATGGGCTGCAGGCTTTCGGACCATGGGATGGACACGTTCTATGCTGAGGATTGCACTGAGTCCGAGGTGGAGGCTGTGTTCGCCAAGATCAGGGCAGGGAAGTGCCTCGAAAAGAAGGAGATAGCTATGTACCGCAGCATATTCATGCATGACCAGGCTGTCATGGATGCCGAGTCCGGGTGGACGCAGCAGTTCCATGTCGGAGTGGTCAGGAACAACAACACCAGGCTCTTCGAGTCTGTCGGTCCCGATGTGGGCTGCGATTCAATCCACGACATCGACATGGCTCTGGCGGGCAACCGCTTCTTCGATCGTCTTGCCTCTGCAGGGAAGCTTGCCAAGACCATCCTCTACTGCCTCAATCCGAAGGACAATGCCGTCCTGACGACGATGGCCTACAATTTCAATGACGGCACCGTGCCTGGCAAGATGCAGTTCGGCTCCGGATGGTGGTTCATGGATCAGGAGGTCGGCATGAGGCGCCAGATCGACACGCTCAGCATGCTGGGCCTGCTGAGCCGCTTCGTCGGCATGCTCACTGACTCCCGAAGCTTCATCAGCTACCCGCGCCATGAATATTTCCGCAGGATCCTGTGCGATGTCCTCGGAAGCGATGTCGACAGCGGCAGGATCCCTGCAGGCGAGATCGCCGATGTGGAGCGCATGGTGCGCGGCATCTCCTATTTCAACGCCAAGGAATATTTCGGGTTCTAGCCTTTTCCTTGCCTTTCCAGGCTCTTTCCTTCCAGTTCGGTGACGATGTGATTGCATTGTCACTGAATTGTTGCGTATGTGTCACAGAAATGGTTGCCTGCACTTTATTTTTTTAGGAGAAATTAGTAATTTTGCCTTTCTTTCCAGATTGTGGAAAATCGTTTTGCAAAGTATAGAAACAGTTAGATAGAAATGGCAAGATTCTTTGATCCACCGGCACCGAAGCCGCTTCTTCCGGAAGAGAAGATCGACAAGACGTACAAATCAATGAGACTCAAGGTGTTCCTCGGAGCATTCCTGGGTTACGCGGGCTACTACCTCGTCAGGAAAAACCTTTCACTCGCTGCTCCCGGCATGATTGCCGACGGCCTGATCACCAAGGCTCAGGTCGGTGTTGCGATGTCTGCAGTCTCCATCGCCTACGCCTTCAGCAAGTTCATCATGGGCAGTGTGTCGGACAGGTCCGATGCCAGGAAGTTCCTTGTCGTCGGCCTCCTGCTTTCAGCTTTCGCAATGATCCTGACCGGTGTCATTCCGTTCAGTCCGGAGACCAAGGCACTCAACATGGTGATCGTGTTCGCCCTGATGCTCATCGTCGGATGGCTTTCCGGAATGGGATGGCCTCCATGCGGCCGAATCATGGCCCATTGGTTCTCCCAGAATGAACGAAGCTTCAAGATGTCCGTCTGGAACACTTCCCACACCTTCGGAAGCGGTACCCTCGGTCTTCTCGCAACAGCCGGCATGTCCGCAGTCGTTGCTTTCGGCGTCCCTGCCGAGCAGAGCTGGAAGGGTACGTTCATCCTTCCTTCCCTCGTGGCTATCCTCATTGCAGTCATCTGCTGGATGCTTCTCCGCGACACGCCTCAGTCCTGCGGCCTTCCATCCGTCAACGACTGGAGAAAGGACTATTCTGGAGTGAAGTCCAAGGTTAAGGACACCGAGAAGATTCCGTTCAAGACACTTTTCATCGACTATGTCTTCAAGAACAAGCTTCTCTGGGCCGTCGCACTGGCCAACATCTTCGTCTACATGGTCCGCTACGGCATCGGTGACTGGGCTCCTACCTATCTCCAGGAGAAAGGCATCATGAGCGCCGAGGAGAGCAACCTTGCATTCTCCCTCCACAACTACGCCGGCATCTTCGGCACGATCGTCTGCGGATGGATCTCATCCAAGTTCTTCAAGGGCCGCTGCGCCCCTCCGAATGTGATCTTCATGGGTGTAGTCCTCATCGGTGCCCTCATGTACTGGCAGTCGGGAAACCTTGCGTCCATGTTCGCAAATCCTGTCGCAGCCCAGAAGGCCATCATCTATGCAGCCCTCATCATCATCGGCTTCTGCATCTATGGACCTGTCGCACTTATCGGAATCCAGGCCTTGAACCTTGTTCCTAAGAATGCCGCTGGAACCGCAGCCGGCTTCGTGGGTCTCTTCGGCTATCTCTTCGGCGATGCAGTCGTCTCAAAGATCGCCATGGGCGCCGTGATCCAGAGCGCGGGATGGAATCTCGCCCTCATGCTCTTCCCAATCGGCTGTGTCCTTGCGATGGTGCTCTGCGCCCTCCCATGGAACAGCGAAAAGGCACTTTCTGAGTAATGACAGGCATCATGAAGACATTCAGCAGAATACTTTCCCTTCTCCTTCTCTGCCTGGTTGCGGCTTCATCTTCCTGCGGAAGCAAGGAAGGAACCGAGCCGGACAGGAAAGTTGAATTCAGCGTTCCGTCGACGGTAACCCTCGAGAAGGGGGCTTCGTCGATGGATTTCAAGGTACTTTTCGGCAACGCTCCGAAGTCGTCCGACAAGATCGTCCTGGAGGACGGTGCCGGGAAGTCTTCCGAGTGCAGCATCACTTCAGTCACATCTTCGGTCTTCACCGTTTCCCTTCCGCAGGGCCTCCAGGCCGGACCTTACAAGGTCTACTTCCTCCGCGATGGGAAGAAGACTCTGATGGGCACGGTAGAGATTCTCTTCGAGGATGGTGTGTCACCATCTTCCGGAAGCACGGTCTACGGTCTGGTGTCCTGTGACGGCAAGCCGCTTTCCGGCGTGGTCGTCTCCGATGGAGCCGAGGTCGTCAAGACAAATGCAGAAGGCGTCTACCAGCTTCGCTCCGCAAAGGAGAACGGCTACGTGTTCGTCTCCATCCCTTCCGGCTACGAAGTCAATGTCAGCGGAGTCATCCCTCAGTTCTTCAGGCATCTTTCACAGGATGCAAAGGTTGCGGAGAGAGTCGACTTCACCCTCTATCCTTCCGGGGATCAGACCAAGCATACGATGCTGGTGATGGGTGACATGCATCTCGCGAAGCGTACCAATGACCTTGGCCAGTTCAGCAGTTTCATCAATGACATGAATGCCACCGTGAGCAGTATAGGAGGCAAGATCTATGGACTCTCTCTGGGTGACATGTCATGGGACCTCTACTGGAAGCAGAACGGTTTCAACCTGGAGCATTATCTCCTTGCCGTCAATGATGTGAAGAACCTTCCTATCTTCCACACCATCGGCAACCATGACCATTCAATGTACTATTCCGGAGACTTCGACACTGTCAATGACTACAAGAGGATCATCGGTCCGACGAACTATTCGTTCAACATCGGAAAGGTCCACTATGTCGTGCTGGACAACATCCTCTGCACCAACACCGGTGAGGGAACGAGCGCCAGCCGCCAGTACAAATGCACCCTCGCTCCTGATGCTCTTTCCTGGCTGAAGAAGGATCTCGCATTCGTGGATGCCTCCACTCCGGTGCTTGTCACCATGCATGCCCCTCAGTTCAATGACGCCGGCGGCAACAGGATGACCAACGCACAGGATCTGACGGACGCTTTGAAGAAATTCCAGAAAGCTCACATATTCACCGGGCACACCCACATCATGTACAATGTCGACAAGAGCTCCTCTGCGCAGTACTTTGAGCACAATGCCGGCGCTGTCTGCGGAACCTGGTGGTGGACAGGCTATTACAGTGGCATCCATGTCTCCCAGGATGGTACGCCGGGTGGCTACACGATCCTTACCGTGGATGGAAGCGACTTCAGCTGGCAGTACAAGGCAACCGGCGCTCCGGTGGACTTCCAGTTCCGTACCTATGACAGGAACAGCATCGCCCTGGGCGATTCCTATGTCTCAAAGGGTACCACGGCCAACAAGAATGCCTTCGCTTCCGAGTGGTCGGCGGTCAGCAGGTCCAATGAGGTCTACATCAATGTCTGGAACTACGACCCTTCATGGAAGATCGAGGTGGTCGAGGATGGCGGAAAGTCACTTGCATGTACGAAGGTCGAGGTCAAGGATCCTCTCCACATCCTCACCTACAATTCCTATGTCTACAACCAGAACAAGGATGCAAGCCCTAATTTCCCTACGGTAAAGACCAAGCACATGTTCAAGGTTGTTGCCTCCGACGAGGATGTCGACCTTACCATCAAGGTCACCGACAGGTTCGGAAAGGTCTACACCGAGCGTATGGAGCGTCCTAAGCCGTTTGACTTGAATACCTATAAATTACAATAATTCTAACTACAAATCTGTTTATGAACCATTTGAAAGCTCTTGCTACGGTTCTTGTCCTGAGCATGATGACCGCGTTCGGTCTTTCTGCCCAGACGAGACAGGTGTCCGGAAAGATTCTGGACACCCAGCAGCAGCCTGTCATCGGTGCAGCAGTCATGACTTCCGGTACCAACGGAGCCATCACTGATGCGGATGGAGGCTTCTCCCTGACCGTTCCTTCAGGAGACGTGACCCTCGAGATCAACTGCCTGGGTTACGAGATCCAGAAGGTGTTCGTTCCTGCAGCCCAGTCGGTGGTCAACGTCGTCCTGAAGGAGGATTCCATGCAGCTCGATGAGACCGTCGTCGTCGGTTACGGTACACAGAAGAAGGTCAACCTCACAGGTGCCATCACTTCCGTGGACTCAAAGGAACTGAAGGACAGGACCACACACAACCTTACAGACATGCTCCAGGGATCTGTACCTGGCTTGAATGTCTCCACTTCTTCAGGTAACCCTGGAAGTGTCGGCTCTCTCAACATCCGTGGTATCACCTCGATCAACGGCGCTTCTCCACTCGTTCTCATCGACGGATCCGTAGGATCTCTCGACAGGGTCAACCCTAACGATGTCGAGTCCATCTCAGTCATCAAGGATGCAGCAGCTGCTGCAGTCTACGGTGCCCGTGCAGCCTATGGTGTCGTGCTCATCACCACCAAGAGCGGCAACGGTGAGACTGAATCAAAGGCAACGGTAAGGTACAGCGGCCGATTCGGCTGGGAGGAACCTACCAACAACACCGACTACGAGGACCGAGGCTACTGGTCAGCATTCACGGTCGACACCTTCTGGAAGACAATCAGCGGCCAGAAGTACACGACCTACACTGACTATGACATGAGCCAGCTCCTTGCGCGTGTCAACGACCGCACCGAGAACCCTGAGCGTCCATGGATCGTCACCGACTTCCGCAACGGACGCAACCAGTGGGTCTACTACTGCAACACCGACTGGTGGCACGAGATGTTCGTCGACCAGCATCCGGTTCAGCAGCACAATGTCTCCATCAGCGGAGGCAACAAGAATGTCAAGTACTATCTCAGGAGGTTATGACAAGCAGACCGGTATCCTCAAGCAGAATCCGGATGTCTTCGGCAAGTACAACATGCGCTCAAAGATCGATGTCAAGCTCAACAAGTACATGAACCTCTCGAACAACACCTCATTCTACACCTCTGAATATTCATATGTAGGAGTCGGCAGCGTTCAGAATGCGATCCAGTATGTTGCGAGACACGCCCTTGCCTCATTCCCTCTCAAGAACCCTGACGGATCCTGGCTCTATGCCACCCCGATGATCAGCGGCAACTACAATGTGGGTAACGGCCGTCACATCGTCTTCGGTGACGAGTACGACAGGAACTCTCAGAGGAAGAATGACTTCTCGACCACGACAGAGCTCAAGATCACTCCTTTCAAGAGCCTCAAGGTCATTGCGAACTACACCTACAGACTCTATCAGAACAGCACCACCCAGCGCACCACGAACTACTCCTACAGGCAGTATCCTGACGCTGAGCTCGAGTACTACACCACCGGTGCCGGACTTGACGAGCTCGCAGAGGCACAGACGACCTACAACTACAGTGCAGCCAACGTCTTCGCTACCTACGAGAACACATTCGCAGATGCACACCATCTTACCGTCACCGGTGGATGGAACGTCGAGACCCAGAAGCAGAAGAAGGTCAGCGCTTCAGGACAGAACCTCCTCAGCCAGACCCTCAACGACCTCGACCTCGTTGGTCCTGACGCACTTGGCAATGTCATCACGACGGTAGGCGGTGGCCAGACCGAATATGCCCTCATGGGTTTCTTCGGCCGTGCCAACTATGACTTCAAGGGACGCTATCTCCTCGAGGCTGCAGGCCGTTACGATGGTACCTCACGCTTCGCCAAGGGTCACAAGTGGGGCTTCTTCCCTTCAGCATCCGCTGGTTGGAGAATCTCCGAGGAACCTTGGTTCGGCGGCCTGAAGAAGACTGTCAACAACCTCAAGCTCAGGGCTTCCCTCGGTTCCCTCGGTAACCAGAATGTCAGCAACTTCGCTTATCTGCGCCAGATCACGATCAAGGACTTCGCAGGTTATTCATTCGGTGAGGGTTCTACCATGTCCAAGTACGCCGGAATCGGCGACCCTAAGGCAGGTGACCTCACCTGGGAGACTGTCTACCAGTACAATGTCGGTCTCGATGCCGGCATGTTCAACAACAGGCTCAACCTTACTGCAGAAGGCTACATCAGAGACACCAGGGACATGCTTGTCGATGGCATGACCCTTCCTGCAGTCTATGGCGCTGATGCCCCTAAGTCCAACTCCGCCGACCTCCGCACCAAGGGCTACGAAATCTCCCTCTCATGGAGGGATGAGTTCCAGCTTGGCGGCAGGCCATTTGGATATTCGTTGAAGGCTACCGTCAGCGACTATGCTTCCTACATCACCAAGTACAAGAACAACGACAAGTTCCTTCTCACCGACTACTATGAGGGAATGCGTATCGGTGACATCTGGGGATTCAAGGTCGATGGTCTCTTTGCATCCGACGAGGAAGCTGCAGACTACATCAACAATGTGTGCAACCTTCAGTCAGGTCCGATCTGGCAGAACATCAGCAACCGTATGACAGGCGGCTTCCAGGCCGGTGACCTCAAGTTCGTCGACCTCGATGGCGACGGCGTCCTCACCTATGGTGTCGACACCGACGCAAACGGCAACAAGGTCGAAGCTCCTTCACGCTCACTCGACAACCATGGTGACCTTACCATCCTGGTCAACTCGCTCGCAAGCCTTCAGTATGGTCTTACCGCCGGATTCGAGTACATGAACTTCGATGTCAGCCTCTTCTTCCAGGGAACCGGTAACCACTACTGGTATCCTGATGGATTCAACTATGCTTTCTGGGGAACCTATGGTTACTCCTACGCTTCCTTCATCCCTAAGAACTTCTATGTCGACAAGGTCTGGACAGAGGATCATCCTGATGCATACTTCCCTAAGGCCAGGGCCTATTCCACCACCGGTGGTGAGCTCTCATGGGTCAATGACAGGTATCTCCAGAACGTCCGCTACCTGCGTCTGAAGAACTTCACCATCGGATACACCCTCCCTAAGAAGCTCATCCACAAGATTGCCCTCGAGAAGGCCAGGATCTACTTCACGGGAGAGAACC
>JAGHSC010000142.1 GCA_018066065.1 Candidatus Cryptobacteroides faecihippi | reverse complement strand
TAGCCCGTCCCCAGCTTGTTTAGATCGGCATCTGCTGTGAAGTCCTGTGTCCTGGTCCCATAGGAGGCCTTGATGTCCATGTTCCTTGTCCCGTAAAGGTCGTTGGCCAGGTTCATGTGGAGAACACCTTCTCCATCCATGTGACTTCCGATGACAAGGTTGCCGAGAGGACAGTTTCCGAATTCCGTGCCGCTGGCGGTGATGTCCATCGTCAAGCCAAGGTTGTCCTTGACAGGAGACTCGAGCATTATCCTGCCGGTTGCTGTACCTGCTATTCCCAGATCCTTTCTGGAACTGTTGTTGAGGATTCCCAGGTCCATCCTGACCATGTCGACCGTCAGGGTGTCCCTGTCAGTGAATGAATATCCACCCGCGAGCTTGATCGACTGCCCTGCGCACCTTGCGGAGATGGCACCAAGGTCGATGCCCTTGCCGGATGCCTCGAAACGCGAGGACGGGATGTCCCACTGCTCGCCGTTGTACCAGATGCTGGACGGGAGAAGCAGGCCGTGGACGGTCACCACGTCGCCTTCTTCCCTTGAGAGGCTGCCCGTCAGGTTGAGGGTACCCTTGTTGTCGAGTTCTGTCCTGTTGTCGTAGTTGAACCCGAGGCTGAACTTGTCCTCATCCGCAAAGAATGTGAAAGTGTCGTTCATGAGCTTCAGGACTGCGGCTGAGATCTCAGAGCAGCTTGCCGCTCCGTTGATGCTTCCTCCGCGGTTGTCCATGTTCAGCTTGAAGTTCCTGAGGTAATTCTTGCCAAGTGCCAGGCGAGGGGACTTCACCGAGGCCGTGACATCACCTTCCTTCCCCACGGAGACGCTGACCCTTGTGCTGTCCGCGATGAATAGCCCCGGCTTGAAGAATGACAGCAGGTCGGAAGCCTCGTGGATGTTGATCCTGAGGTCGTAGTCATCGCCCTTCCACTTGTTCTGGACCTGCCTGTAGATGGATGGCAGGTCTCTCCTGACCGTGAGGTCCTGGATGTCGCCGAGCATCGAGGTGACCGGCTTGCTTCCCAGATAGGTTCCTGTCAGGAAGCCTGACTCAATGTTGATCCTGTGGATGGACTGGTTCGAATGGGATTTTATGCAGATGTCTCCGATGTCGTACTGGCTGTGCTCATCCTCGAGGACGAGGTTGCTGACATCGAGGTCTCCGATCAGGTCCTTCTTCCCGATCGTCATGTAGTTGGCGTTGACCTGCCCGCTGACCTTCGACACTTCCTTCCTGTCGAGGTGCAGGGCATGGAGGTCGGCATAGCCCACATTCGCGTAGAACTTGTAGAGGCCGTTCTGTGTCTTGTCCGAGAGGGTGAAGATTCCCTGGAACAGGAAGTTGAGGTTAGGGTCGCCGCAGATGATCCTGCCGTCGAAGGCATTGTCGGAGAAAGTGCCTGCGCCCCTGATGTTTGAATATTCATACCCGAGGGCGTCAAGGCTCTCGATGACGACAGAGTCCACCTTGACCCTGGTGTCCTTCCTGAGCAGTTCTGCGTCCACGCTTCCGTGGGCAGTGCATTCTCCGATCCTGTCGATCCCTGCCAGCCTTCCGATGTCCAGCCTCTCGGTGCTCAGGCTTCCCTTGATGCTTTTCGGCTGGCCGCCGGTCAGTCCCTTGATGGCGATGTCGGTCACGGCCTTGCCCTCGTCAGCCTTAAGTGTTCCCTTGATCCTGAAGTCGTCCACCTTTCCGCGGCCGGTTCCGCTGAAGCTGATCTCCTCTCCCTTTGCGAATCTGGAGATGTCCACCTTCAGGTCCGGTGCGAACTGGCCAAGCAGCCTTCCGGCTCCCTCTGAAGTCAGCTTCAGGTTGTCCACGGTGATGTCCATGCCGGATTCCGATGGAGTGCCGAGCCCGTTGACCTGCCCGGACAGGGCAAGACTCGCCCCGCTGGTCTCCTCCATGAAGGCTATCCTGCTGACCGTGAGGTTGTCAAGGGTCCCTGACAGGTCTGCCTCGCTGAGGACGACAGCAGCTTTCTTTCCCTGCAGGCCCGGTACAAGCCACCCTAGCGTCCCTGCATCGATCCTGGAATCCCTGACGGAGGCACTGACCTTCATGCCTCTGATGCCGGAGTGCAGGGAATCACCTGCGGATGGCATCTCGATGGAGGCCATGGGAATATTCAAATGACTGGATGCTTCCTCGAGGAGCAGGTCGCTGACCTTCAGGACTCCGTTGCCGTATTCCGCGGTGGCGGAGAATCTGTCGATGGAAAATCCGCTCTTGTCGGATGCATCGAACCTGTTCACCCTGGCATGGAAGGTGCCATCCCTGAAGTCCACCTTCCTGATGTCCAGCTCGCCGATCTTGATGTCAAGGTCCTTGAAGTCCACTCTTCCTGGGGATTCCGGCCTTGCCGATGCGGGATTCAACCTTCTGACTCTCAGGTTCCTGACATTTGCCCTGTCTGCATTCAGCAGGAAGCTGCCATCCCTTTCCCTGTCGGTCCGGAAGGCTTCAGCCAGCCTTTTGATGTTGCTGCCGCGTTCCTCGTCTGTGACGGTCAGAACGGCATCCCTGACAGTTGCCCTGTGGATGTGGATCCCATTCTTGTTCAGAAGCCCCTTCAGGGAGAATGTCGCTACTGCGTACCTGACTGAAAGGACGGTGTCCAGCCTTTCACCGGCCTCGGTGACTGCCGGGTCGTCGTCCAGGACGGCGAGGTCCTTCAGCACGATGGCATTGAATGGCCTGAAGTGGATCTTTGAGAAGCTGACGTGCATTCCCGAGTCCTTGGTGACCATGTCGGCGACCTTTCTGGTGAGCAGTGTCTGTGCCGCCGGAGTCTGCAGCGACATCCACACGACAAAAAGCAGCGCCGCAATCGCCGCCACCACCTTTCCGACTATCTTGACAACACTGTTCACAAGAATACAAATTTACAAATAACTTTGGATAATTCAGTGTGTGGAATGAGGCAGACTTTGATTATCTTTGTGCCCGAAAAATGTCTTTGAATATGGCTGATTACATCCTTGGCATCGAGTCAAGTTGCGACGACACTTCGGCCGCCGTGATAAAGGATGGATTTCTGCTCTCGAACGTCATAGCGAGCCAGCAGGTCCACAAGGATTATGGGGGAGTTGTTCCGGAACTTGCCTCCAGGGCGCATGAACAGAACATCGTGCCGGTCGTGAGCCAGGCGCTTGCGAAAGCCGGGATCAAGCCCGGTGACCTGACGGCCATTGCCTTCACCCGTGGCCCCGGTCTTCTCGGTTCCCTTCTGGTCGGTACTTCATTCGCCAAGGCTCTCAGCATCTCGCTCGACATACCGATGGTGATGGTCAACCATCTCCAGGGCCACATCCTGGCCGGATTCGTCAAGCAGGAAGGCAAGGAGAACAGGCAACCTTCATTCCCGTACCTCTGCCTCCTGGTTTCCGGTGGGAACTCCCAGATCGTCAAGGTCAACAGCCCTCTCGACTTCGAGATCCTCGGCCAGACCATCGACGATGCTGTCGGCGAAGCATTCGACAAGTGCTCCAAGATGATGGGCCTGGGCTATCCTGGAGGCCCTGTCATCGACAGGCTCGCCAAACTGGGCAACCCTGACAGGTTCGAGTTCGCGAAGCCTCAGATCCCGGGACTTGACTACAGCTTCAGCGGGGTCAAGACTTCGCTCCTGTACTTCGTCCGCGACGAGGTCGCAAAGGATCCGGACTTCATGGAAAAGAACAAGGAGGACATCTGTGCCAGCTTCCAGAAGACTCTCATCGACATCCTCATGTCGAAGCTGGTCAAGGCGGCGAAGATGACCGGAATCAAGGATATTGCCATCGGCGGCGGTGTCTCTGCGAACAGTGGGCTCAGGGAACGCATCGAGGCCGAGGGCCGCAAGCGCGGGTGGAACACATTCCTTCCTGAGTTCAAGTTCACCACCGACAATGCAGCTATGATCGCTGTGGCCGGATGGTACAGATACAAGGCAGGGGAGAGGACTCCGCTGGATGTCGCTCCTGTCTCAAGAATAGCTGATTACTAGACTGATAGAAACCTGATTATATGATAGAATTTGAAATGACCGGCCGTGTCGGCCGCGACCTGAGAACCGACGACGTCAGAATCGTCGCAGCAAAGGAACTTGGCCTTAGGGGCAATGCCGTGATCAATGTGATCGATCCGACAAAGTCCTTCCAGCCAACTTTTCCGAATGCAGCTGCAACATGCGTGATCGCCAAGCGCTCGATCGATGCAAGGAACGATGTCATCTACCGCTACCGCATCGAGGCCTACAACCATAAGTTTGAATCCTACATGCCATACGAGATCCCTGAGTACAGGGAAGTCTCCGGAGCTGAGCCGGTGATCGTCATCGGAGCCGGCCCTGCCGGACTCTTTGCGGCTCTCAAGCTTCTCACCCTGGGCCTCAAGCCGGTGATCCTCGAGCGGGGAAAGGACGTACATGAACGCAAGTTCGACATGGCCAAGCTCAGCAAGGAAGGCATCCTTGACCCTGATTCCAACTACTGCTACGGCGAGGGCGGTGCAGGTGCTTTCTCCGACGGAAAGCTCTTTACACGCTCTTCCAAGAGGGGGGACATCCGCGAAGTCCTCTACCAGTTCGTCCACTTCGGAGCCAATCCGCAGATCCTCCTCGATGCCCATCCTCACATCGGTACGGACCGCCTTCCAAAGGTCGTCGAGAACATCCGCCAGTGCATCATCGAAAGAGGTGGAGAGTATCATTTCGGCACCAAGGTGACAGACATCACCCGCAAGGCTGACGGCACCATCGAGGTCAAGGCACTTGACAGCCAGAACCCTACGAAGGCAGGAAAGCCAAGCACGCAGAAATATTCAGCAAAGAAGGTCATCCTCGCGACAGGACACTCCGCACGCGACATCTACGAGATGCTCGCATCGCATGACTGCGCCCTCGAGCAGAAGGGCTTTGCCATGGGTGTCCGAGTCGAACATCCGCAGGCCCTCATCAATGACATCCGCTACCATGGACAGTGGGAGCAGGGAATGCCTGCAGCCGAGTACAACTTCACGGAGCAGGTGAATGAAAGGGGAGTCTTCTCCTTCTGCATGTGCCCTGGCGGAGTCCTCGTCCCATCCGAGACCGAGGAGCAGACAATCGTGATGAACGGAATGTCCAACTCTGCCCGCAGCGGCAAGTATGCCAACGCAGGAGTCGTCGTCCAGATCAATCCTGAGGATGTCCCTGAGGAGTTTGCTTCAGCAGGAGCATTCGCCGGGATGGACTACCAGAAGTCGATCGAGAGGAAGCTCTGGGAGTATTCGAGCGCGCAGCAGCAGAACCATCCGTTCGCCGCTCCGGCACAGAGGATGGTTGATTTCTGCGAAGGTGTCATGTCCGAGGACCTTCCGGAGACATCCTACAAGCCAGGCCTGGTCTCAGCCCCTATGCATGAGCTTCTTCCTGAGCCGATAGCTTCCCGTCTCCAGGATGTCTTCCCTCTTGTCGAGAGCCACACCATGAGAGGCTACTACACCAATGACGCGATCCTTGTCGGAGTCGAGTCAAGGACATCCTCTCCAATCAGGGTCCCACGCGATCCGAAGACTTACGAATCCGTCTCATTCCCTGGACTGCTTCCATGCGGTGAAGGTGCCGGCTACTCCGGAGGAATCGTCTCATCTGCAATCGACGGCATCAACTGTGCAGTCGCTGCCGCTGAAGGAATATTCAATCCTGCAGCCGCTTCCGAGGAGGAAGCCTAGCAAGGCCCGCGACTGCAGCCCATCATAATGAAGAGCGTCGCCCCGGGATTCCGGGACGACGCTCTTTGTTTTCTTCCAGAGGGACGCCTTACTTGTTCTGGCGGATTTCCTTTCCTCTTCTGAGAAGCCTGCGGACTCTCTGAGGCTCGTCGGTGGTGATGCAGTCAACCTTCTGCTTGATCATCATCTCGATCTCTTCCTCGCTGTTTGCGGTCCAGCAGTTGATGCTCATGCCGTTTGCCCTTGCCTGGTCGAACCAGTCAGGGTGCTTTGCGAAGACGTTGAAATGGTAGTCGATGCCGTTGATGCCGTAGCTCTTGAGGACATCAGGAGCGATGTCGCCGCCGAGGTACTGGATCGTGAAGTTAGGGCAGAGGAGGGTGAGCCTCTTGCAGATCTCGAGAGAGAATGAGATGAAGATCACTCTCTTAGGGTCGTAGAGGTTGTGTCCCTTGATTGCGTTGACCACGAGGTCGGTCATGTAGAGCTCATGGGCGTTTGTCTTCTGGGACTTGAGCTCGCAGACGAGGACGCACTTGCTCTTCTCTCCCTGGGTGAGGTACTCGTCGAAGGTAGGTACGGTCTCACCGTTCTCGAGACGAGCCTTGCTGAACTCATCCCAGTTGTGGTCCCAGATCCTGACACCCTTGATGTCCGGGTCGTGGTGGACGATGAGCTTGAAGTCCTTGGTCATCTGGATGTCCAGCTCGCTTCCCCAGTAGCCATTGTCCTGGGCTGCCTTGAGGGCAGCGATCGAATTCCTTGCGTAGCCGCCTTCCTCGCAGTCCCAGTTTCCTCTGTGGGCTGTGATGGCGATCTTCTGTGCGGAAACCGCACCTGCTGTCATGACCATGATGGCCGCAGCGACGAAAAGTCTCTTGATCATAATCTTATCTTTTATGTTTTGTCATTCAAATTTCGACAAATATAGTCATTTGCCCTCACAATACTTCGGACCTTATCGGAAAAATGGCTAAATTTGTGGTTCTTGCGATGCTGATGCATTGCCTGGAAAACAGAAAGGAAAATATTTAAACTTATAGAAAATGGTTAAGGTCAATCTGGGAGGCTGCAGCTCCTTTGTAAAAGATGCAGATTACAAGCAGTATGTCGAGAAAGCCTTTGCGGCTTATGATGTCCTTCAGAGCGAGGAAGGCGCAGGAAACGATTTCCTTGGGTGGAAGACTCTTCCTGTGGATGTCACCGAAGAGATCATCGCTGGATGCGAGTCTGTCCGTGATTCATGGAAGGCAAAGGGTGTCAACCTTGTCATCGTCATCGGCATCGGAGGATCATACCTTGGAGCGAAGTGCGCTCTCGAGGCTCTCAGCCACTCATTCGTACGCCCTGCAGACCAGCCTCAGGTCGTCTTCGCCGGCAACAACCTCTCCGAGGAGTATCTCGCCGAGCTCATGGACCTTGCGCAGGTAAGCAATGTCGCTGTCATCGTCATCTCAAAGTCAGGTACCACCACCGAGCCGGCCGTCGCATTCCGCATATTCAAGGAGTATGTCGAGCAGACCTATGGCAAGGCAGAGGCTGCCGAGCGCATCGTTGCAATCACCGATGCACAGAGAGGCGCGCTCAAGACTCTTGCAACCCAGGAGGGCTACAAGTCATTCATCGTCCCTGACAATGTGGGCGGAAGGTACTCAGTCCTCACTCCTGTAGGCCTTCTCCCAATCGCTGTCGCAGGCTTCGACATCCGTGCAATGCTCAAGGGTGCCGCAGAGGAGCGTGAGGCCCTTCTCGTCAAGTCAGAGGACAACGCTGCCATCCAGTACGCTGCAATGCGCAACCTCCTCCACCTCGAGAGCGGCAGGTCAACCGAGCTCCTCGTCACCTACAACCCTAAGCTCACCTACCTCGCAGAGTGGTGGAAGCAGCTTTACGGCGAGTCTGAAGGAAAGGACCTCAAGGGTATCTTCCCTGCATCCGTCACCAACACCGCCGACCTTCATTCAATGGGTCAGTTCATCCAGGAGGGCACCCGCATCATGTTCGAGACCGTCATCACAGTCGAGAAGAGCAACCGCTCAGTCGTCATCGGCTCCGATGCACAGAACCTCGACCAGCTCAACTACCTTGCAGGCCAGCATGTGAACCACTGCAACGCAATGGCTCAGCTCGGAACCAAGCTCGCACACATCGACGGCGGCGTCCCTCAGATGGAAGTCTGCATCGAGAACATCAACGAGGCCAATCTCGGTGCTATCTTCTATTTCTTCGAGTTCGCCTGCGGTGTCAGCGCCTATCTCCTTGGCGTGAACCCATTCAACCAGCCAGGCGTCGAGGCTTACAAGAAGAACATGTTCGCCCTTCTCGAGAAGCCAGGCTACGAGGAGCAGACCAAGGCCATCAAGGCAAGACTCTAGAATCATCAAGCTATGGATTGCGTACAGAAATTCAGGGAAACTTACAGGCGTGAACCGGAAGGAGTATCGTTCTGTCCGTACAGGGTGTGCCCGATCGGGGCGCACTCTGACCATCAGCTTGGAAAGATAACAGGTTTCGCGATCGACAAGGGCATCAGCGTTGCCTACTCTCCAAAGCAGAACGGCGTCATCGAATTGACTTCCATGCAGTTCGACAAGCGTGCCCAGTGGCATGTCAGAGCCGTTCCGGAGACGAAGCAGAACGACTGGGCCGACTATCTCCGCGGAGCCACACAGGAACTTTTCCAGAAATATCCACTCCGCGTCGGACTCAGCGGCGTGATCGAAGGTTCGCTTCCTATCGGCGGCCTCTCCTCATCCGCCGCCGTCATCATCTCCTTCATGAAGGCACTCTGCTCAGTCAATGGGCTTCACCTGCAGGATGATGAGCTCATCGAGATGGCCAAGGCAGCCGAGAACAACTATGTCGGAGTCTCCTGCGGCAAGCTTGACCAGAGCTGCGAGGTCCTTTCAAGAAAGGATCATCTGCTCTATCTTGACACCAGGGACGGA
>JAGHSC010000126.1 GCA_018066065.1 Candidatus Cryptobacteroides faecihippi | reverse complement strand
AGGGAAGGACGGAATCGAAGGGGAAAGCCGTCCGGCGAGGCCAGCGAAAGCAGCAAGCGGGGGAAAAGCCGCGCACCGGGAGGGCCGGCGAGCTGTACACGCAGCCCGCATAGGAGCGACGCCGTCGCGAACAAGAGCCAATGCGGTGAAAAGCGAGCGTGTGTCTGTGACACCGCAGGTGCCGAGTTAGCGAGCCACCGCAGTGGCCGCAGTGAGTAGGCGCCTCGCGACGTGGTCGGGCGGAGTGCACACCCCGCCGGCCAAGTCCCATCGGAGGACCAGAGTCAGGAAGAAAGCACGAGCAAAACAGTCAAGCGGAGTGCACACTCCGCCGGCCAAGCCACCCCCGGAACTACTCGAAGCGATTGTCGATGAGCGAGAGATCGTTGCAGAGATTACCGATCCTGAAGGCAGACTCCTCTGCGATGCCACTGACCGAGTTACGGGAGAAAATCATCTTCTCGACATTGGAAGCATCAAGGAGAAGCGAAGACGAATTCGTAAAGACGTTGTCCGTGATCTCCACATTGCGGAAGACAGGAGCACCCGCACTCCTACCATCGATCGAAGTCGAAATCTCGATCAACCTCCCCCAGTTGCCATAGTCACACATATCGAAAACATTGTTCCTGACAATGAGACCATCCACTCCGGTACCCTCCTGCCAGTAAGCAGGAATGATGTCCATCACGATGCGCAGCCCCTGCCCCTGGATCTTGTAGAACCTGTTGTCAGCACACACTCCCCTCGAAGACTGAAGCAGGATGCCCCTAGCCCTGTTCTCGTGGAAATAGTTGTCTGTAATGACATAGTTGCCACTGTCGACACCGATGTTCCAGGCAGTGAAATCCGCACTCACATATTCAGAGATGTCCCTGTCGAAAGTGATGTGCTTGAGGGTGCCGGAAAGGTCCGCAGCAATGATGGCAGCCTTGTAGCCAGTCTCGACAAAGTCCTTGTCCTTGAAAGTGAGGGTGTCACCCACGTTCAGCTGCATCGCGGCAGCATACATGTCAGCACAGACACCATCAACGGATGCGATGTAGCCAAGTCCATCATGGACATTGATCGCATCATCTCCCTGACGGCTCATGTCACACCCCTTGACACGGAAGCAACCATTGGAGTTGGCAACATGCACAGCATCGGCTCCAAGAGACACATGATGCCTGTCGGCAAGCTTCGGATCGACGCCCACGAAACAGTCAAGCATCTGATAATGAGAAGCTCCACCGCCAACGATGAGAGCCATTCCAGGGCTTCCGAATATGTTCACAGAGGAGAATGTGATGTCTCTGCTACCCTCGGCAAGATGGAAGACGGTACCGTCATAGACATGGTGGCGAAGGATGTAGACCTCGCCGTCCGCAAAGCTCGTGAGAGGTCCGGTGTGCGTGAGCTTCAAGGTGTTGGCACTGACATTCTCGATTGAACGGAGGCCGGCAGGGTTGATGTAGTAGTACCACTCCTTCGATGAGCCCTTGGCACCGAAGGTGTAGGACTCAGGATCGCACTGGGTGATGGCCTGGATGCGCATGCCGGCATCGACGGAGTCCCTCTGGAAGAACTCGAACTCGATGGTCTGGTTCGCCGGGTCAGCATTCTTCACCCTGAAGACGTCATCGATAGGGTCCAGCTCCCTTTCCCAGTCGATGCCAAGGCCACTGATCTCGACACAGCTGCAATCGTAGATGGCGATGAAGTTGCCGACAAGCCCGTTGATGAACTCGGCACCCTGACCGTCGATGAATATGTCATGCAGCCCCCTCATCTCGATGGAGCGCTGCGACATGAAGAAATCAAGATTGTCCTGGGAAGATCCTTCCAGATGCGTCGTCGGAGCAACAGGATGGAAATGATAGACACCCTTCTCGACGACAAAGCGAGTCCCCGGGTGCTCCCTGAGGTAGTCGATGGCTGAGATGAACGCATCAGTGTTGTCAGGATTGGATGGATCCATCCCGAACTCTGCTGACGAGACGCTCTGAAGCTTCGATGCATCCGGGCGGGTGATGTAGAAGATTCCGCCATTGTAGGCATCGACCTTGTCGACTGTCTGGATGTCGCTGACTTGAGGCATGGTCTCGATGACAGGAGCCGGTGCACTCTGAAGTTCAGCCTTGAAAGGGATGTTATCCGCGCAGGAAACAAGGAAAGCAGCTGAAGCAAGAGCCATCACTGCCGACGAAAGTGTTCGTTTCATATAATAATATGTTATGTTGCAATCATGTGGCCGGACCCACAACGTGGTTTCCGATGCAAAGTAGTCAGAATCTTCGTATCAAGCAATGCTTTGACGAATCTTTTTCCATGCTTCACTTGGATAATTGGATTTTTTTGTATCTTTGCAATCCAACATCACGAAATGGTTTGACAAAACCTTTCGGCTGCACCAACTGGAGAGGTGGGTGAGTGGCTGAAACCACCGGTTTGCTAAACCGACGTACGGGTCATTCCGTACCACGAGTTCGAATCTCGTCCTCTCCGCAAAAAGAGCTGGCTTTACGCCAGCTCTTTTATTTCATTCAGGCCGTACCGGGCTACTTGAGCGTGTGCCTTCCAACCTTCTCAAGATAGCCGATCAGAAGTTCTGGACGGTCGGTCTGGATCATCGAGACACCATTCTCGAGATAGCGACCATAGACGGAAGCCGGATCCCCTGAGATGAAGGCAGCATCGTCATCATTGCCGTCGCCACCGCAGAGAGACGCCCAGATCGTGTTGACCCAAACCTTGGAACCCTGGGCAATGATCTCCTTGCAGACCCTCTCGAAGGTCCCATCCTCGGTCCCCCAGCAGACCTCGTAGGCAAGAGGCACGACATTCTTCTCCATGTAGGAATTGTACAGCTCGATGCCACTCTCAGTCTGCACGCCAACGATCGGCATGTACATCATGTTGTGGGGATACTTTGCCTCATGGGCTGCAACCACATCGACCGGACGCTTGCCCTTGATCAGAATCTGATCGGTAACCCCAAGTCTCTCAGTTATTTCCAACACCTGATCGTAGAACTCATAACCCTGGTCGACATTGACACAGATCCTGTCCTTACAGATCGAGAGAGCCTGCTCGAGAGTCAGGATGTGGGTAGTGTCCGACTTCACTCCGTGAGCCCTCTTGAGATTGAACTTCATCAGCTCATCATAGGTGTAGCTGTCGATGCGGCCTGTGCCGGTCATGCACCTGTCGATGGTGTGGTCGTGTGAAAGGACCAGGACGGAATCCTTGGTCATCTTCAAGTCAAGTTCCATGATGTCCGCACCCATCTTGATGATGGACTCGATGGCCATCGCGGAATTCTCCGGGAAATTGCGCCAGTCACCGCGATGGCAAGTCACGATGACATACTTTGATGATGGATCATGGATCTGAGCCGCAATCGCCTCGGCCCTGTTGGCATACTTTGGCGCAGACTGGCAGGCAACCATGCCCACAGCTGCAAGGATAATTAAAATGTATCTTTTCATAACTCTGGAAAATCATGGAATCTGAAGCTTGGGGAGATGGCCCCGAAACAGCCTATTCCCCCGGAGATGTTGCTGTGGATGCAGACAGGCTCGCCGAAGACAGAGGCTAAGCCACCCATGGTGCTGTCATAGTCCTCGAGCGAAGACTCGTACTTGTACACATCCTCGCTCACCGTGTCTATCCCAATACCCCAGTCAGAATAGTAGGAATGATAGTTCACGTCCGAGACATCCCGGGAGCCATACATGTACATCTCATCCCCATTGAACATAACGTCCTCTGCCCAGAAGTCGAGAATCAGATCCTCGCCGGAGAAGATGGAATCATCCCAGATCCCCTCGACCCTCCAGCAAGTCTCCCCGTCAAGAGCACCCTCGATGAGATCCATGTCAGACGTCTTGCGGAAAATGACATCCGAAGTCAGGGCCGTCTCGCTCTCCATCTCCCCTTCCTCATCCCTGTGCACGATGTAGAAGCGGTAGAAATCCCTCTTGGAAGGATCATCCTTCAGGCGGACACGGAAATGCTTCTCGACAATCTGTACATAAGCATTTCTCTCTACAATCTTTGAATATGTGGACAGAATCTCGAAATCAGCACTCTTCGGGACGACAGTCTCGGAGGAGACGGAAGCAAGGCCAGCGCATGAAGCCTCAACGCTCACGGCATCCCCCTCCCTGACATCCGCATCGGCGATGTAGAGACCACGCCTGTCAGGAGACTCCTTCAGCACAAGCTGCTTCCCTCCGACAGTCATCTTCACGTCGGCACCGCTGAGAGGACGGTCGAGATAGCCTTCCTCACGCGAAAGGAAGAACTTCGAACGCGAAAGGGACACCATCACTGCACCGGCATCAGGATTGACGCAGGAGTACAGCACCATCTTCTCACCGGAATAGTCCCCATTGAACTCGATCACTTCCTCGCATGAGACCGAAAGGAGAGTCATGCACATCAACACTGCAGACAGCATCATCAGTTTTCTCATGGCTTCTAGAATTTGAAAGTGTATGACAATGAAGGGATAATAGGGAAGATGGACACCTTCTTGAGGACCGGATAGGTGGTCCATCCAGTGCCATCGGCAGCGAGCTCATCCTCCCAGTCGACAACGATCAGGAACGGATTCCTGTGGTTGTAGACATTGTAGCAGCTGAGGTTCCAGACATCCATGCCGCGGCCGCGGCGATGCTTGTGGTAGAAATTCATGCCGATGTCCAGCCTGTTGTACATCGGCATGCGGTAGTTGTTCCTGTAAGGGACATAGGTCGCACCATAGTACCAGGTCGAGAAACCAGCCTCAGGACCAAGGCCGGTCAGACACTCGGAGTTGAACTCATCGTAGCCGAGAGAGCCGCAGTTGCCGGAAGACAGCACGAAGGTGGCACTCAGGTCAAACTTCTTTGAGAAAGCATGTGTGACGGTGGCACTCAGGTCGTGACGCCTGTCGTACTTGGCAGGGAAAGGATTGCCATCATTGATGACCATTCCCGGACGGTCGAACTGACGCATCGCCTTCGCCCAGGTGTAGCCGATCCATCCGGTCGTCTTTCCGATCTTCTTCTGAGCCATAAACTCGAGACCATAGGACCAACCGCGGCCCATGCAGACCTTGTCCTCCCAGCCCGTGGCCATGCCCAGATAGGATGCACCATCCTTGTACTCAAGCACATTGTCCATCGTCTTGTAGTAGCCCTCCATCGAGAACTCGTACTTCCCGAGGTCGTAGAAGACACCGGCAGCGCTCTGGCGCGAACGCATCGGCTTGATCCTGGAAGTGACCGGGACCCAGAGGTCTGAAGGCATGCTCAGGTTGCTGTTGCAAAGGAGATGGATGTACTGGCTCATCTCGCTGTAGGAAGCCTTGAAGGAAAGCTTGTCTGTGACCAGGGCACGGGCTCCGAGCCTCGGCTCGGCGGACAGATAGGTCTTCCTGTCAGTGTCGTAAAGGGATGTGCGAAGGCCAAGGTTCAGCTTCAGCCAAGGAAGCACAGCCCAGTTGTCCTCGCAGTAGAGGGCAGCCTCACGCGTAGAAAGCGGGGCATCACCGACCTCGCGGCGGGTCTTGAGATTGTTCATCTCATCGACGTAGCCGGAAGCCTTCTGCATCATGCTGACGACTCCAGGCTTGAAGGAATGCAAGGTTGCGACAGCACCGAACTTCACATCATGCATCACGCTAGGGCTGTAGTCGAAGTCGACGTTGGCTGAAATGTCATTGATCAGTGAGTTGTAGGCCACCTCCGCCGTGTGGGTGACGCCGTCCCTCTCCGCGCCATTCTCCAGCTTGCTTGAATATTCAGAAAGCGCGACTGAGAGCTTGTTGCGGTACTGCGTGTAGCTCAGGGCAGAGGACATGTAAAGCTTCGGGGCCACTATGTGGTTCCAGCGGAGCGAGGTCACCATGTTGCCCCATCTCCAGCCGAACTTTCCCCTGTCCCTGTTCTTTTCCATGACGCCGGAAGGATGCGGACCCGTAGGGCCATATTCATAGATCTCATAGGTGGAGATGTCGTCCATGTGGACGTGGGCGGCATCGTCACCGGTGTAGAAGCTCAGGCTGAGGCGGTCGCCGTTGCCGAACTTGTGGGTCAGCTTCGCATTGAGGTCGTAGAAGTCATAGCCGCCTCCGATCTCCTCGTAGTTCAGGTCATCCTCGCGGTTCTCCCTGTTGACGAAGGCGATGACAGGCTTGGCAAGAAGGTCCATGTAGGTTCGCCTCGCAGAGATGTTGAATGTGGTCTTTCCCTTGACGATAGGGCCCTCGAAGTTGAACTTTGAGGAAATGAGTCCGATGGAGGCGTTGCCATGGTACTCACTGTCGTTGCCGTCATTCAGCCTCACGTCGATGACGCTGGAGAGATGGCCTCCGAACCTGGCCGGGAAGTTTCCCTTGTAGAGAGTCACACCCTTGAGCGCATCGGCGTTGAAGACCGAGAAGAAGCCGAAGAGATGGTTGACATTGTAGAGAGGCACTCCGTCCATCAGGAGCAGGTTCTCGTCCGCTCCGCCTCCCCTGACATAGAGACCGGCAGTGCCTTCCGTGCCGGACTGGACGCCCGGAAGCAGCTGCAGGGCCTTCATGACGTCGACCTCGCCGCCGATCGCCGGAATGGCCTTGATCTGGGAGATCGGCACCTCGATGGCACTCATCTGCGAGGCACGGGCCCCGCTCGTCGGTGTCGATCCGGTCACGACAGCCCCGGAAAGGAGGTCACTGGAAGCAGCAATCTGCACGTTCAGGGTCATGTCTGCATTGAGATTGACCGGTATGGTCTTCTCGTCGTAGCCGAGGCAGGTGACGACAATGGTCCTCTGACCAGGCTCCAGCGAAATGCTGTAGAAGCCGGAATTGCCCGTGACGGTACCCATCGAGGTACTCTTGTCCAGGACTGCCACTCCGATCAACGGCTCTCCAGATTCGGAATCTGTGACGTAGCCGCTGATTGTCTTTTTCTGCGCATTTAGGCTCGCACTGCCGATGAGCATCAGCAGGAATGCGATGACTGCTCTTTTCATTCCCCTTATGGTTCAGTATGTCTCAGGATGGTCCCGGGGGCTATCGGAAGTCGATGAATCCAGGCTCCGGGAAGTGCATTCCGCAAAGCAGGAGTCCGTTCTCACGGGCGAAGGAGACGACCTGGACTCGCGTTGCGGCAGCCTTCTCCTGATCCATGTCGTAGACTGCATTGATTGCAGGATCGGCCATCTGAAGTGCCACGGCATGCATCACGTCGCCGGCTATCAGAAGGTTTCCCTTGCGGAAAATGGTATGACCAGGCGTGTGGCCTGCAGCATCGATCGCCTCCACTCCGAGAGGAAGGGTCTCGCCCGCATCGAACAGGACGGTACGGTCGGCGTAGAGGCCCAGGACGCCGAAAAGGCCAGCTGTCTTCTCTG
>JAGHSC010000009.1 GCA_018066065.1 Candidatus Cryptobacteroides faecihippi | reverse complement strand
CTATGAGGACCTCAACTTCGTCCTTCCTCCTGCAGGCATCGTCGGTGTCATCGGACCTAACGGTGCAGGAAAGACAACCTTGTTCCGCCTGATCATGGGCATCGACAAGCCTGATTCCGGTGAAATCACGATCGGTGAGACCGTCAAGATTGCCTACGTTGACCAGCAGCACAGGAGCATCGATCCGGAAAAGACTGTCTACGAAACGATTGCCGGCAATTCCGAATGGGTAAGGCTCGGCAACAGGGACATCAACGCCAGGGCCTGGGTTTCCCGCTTCAACTTCAGCGGCGCAGACCAGGAGAAGCTCTGCGGAGTGCTCTCCGGAGGTGAGAGGAACAGGCTTCATCTCGCCCTGACTCTCAAGGATGAAGGCAACGTGCTTCTCCTCGACGAGCCTACCAATGATGTGGATGTCAACACCATCCGTGCCCTCGAGGAAGGTCTCGAGAACTTTGCCGGATGTGCTGTCGTCGTCAGCCACGACCGTTGGTTCCTGGACAGGATCGCGACTCACATCCTCGCATTCGAGGGTGACTCCCAGGTCTACTTCTTCGAAGGAAACTACCAGGAGTACGAAGAGAACAAGAAGCGCCGCCTCGGCAATGTCGAGCCGAAGCCATTCAAGTACAAGAAGCTGATGGACTAGGTCCAGAAAGGCATACCCGAAAAAAGAAGAGCCCCCTGCTGCACGCAGGAGGCTCTTTCTTTTTCAATGAAGCGATCTACCGAAGAATCCCATCGTACTCCTCGCAGACAGCATGATAGCTGTCCAGGTTGCCGATGTCGTAGCGGCGTCCCGGCATCTCCATCGAGTGTACCTTGACCTGGCCGCAGAGCCAAGCAATGTAGCTTCCCGGAGCATCTGTGCCGCATCCGGCAGCGATGCCTTCTGCAACCTTGCGTGCGTCCTCCCTGGTGTAGTAATAGAAAGGAGGACAGCACCAGTGTGACCTCGGCTCAGCAGGCTTTTCCTCCATGGAGACCACAAGGTCATCCTTATCCACCACGACCACACCGCACTTGTGAAGCTTCGCCTCCGAGGCCTCTGAATATCTCATGATGCAGGAGGTTCCCTTCATGCGGGCATATTCAATGAAGCGGACGAGGCTGAAATCCAGGACATTGTCACCAGCGATGACAAGCATGTCGTCGTCGATGCCGAGGGAGTCGATGGCAAACTGGATGTCGCGGACAGCCCCAAGCCTGGTCTCGTTGGTGGATGTGCCGTCGTCGACGACAGTCACCTTGACACCGGTGCGGGTTGCGGCCCACTCCTTGAAGTGTCCGGCGAACTTATGGTTTGAGATCACCACGAACCCATCCACGAGGCCGGAAGACTCGATGTCGTCCAGAAGCCAGTCAAGGATGGTCTTTTCCTTCACCTTCAGGAGAGGCTTCGGGAAGTTCTCTGTAAGTGGATAAAGCCTTGTGGCATAGCCAGCCGCAAGTATCAGACATTTCATTTCTGCAATCGGATTAAGGTCAGACCTTCACGCCGTCGGCGCTGTGACAAATGTAGGCAGAGTACTTTCCCTTGAGTTCAGGGAACTCGGAGAGATACTCGCGCTCGATCTTCTCGAGGATGCTTTCCTTGAAGGATGGATCGATCAGTGCCACGCAACATCCCTTGAAACCGGCGCCGCTGAAACGTCCGCCGTAGATGCCTTCTGTCCTGCACATGATCTCGTAGATCTTCTTGAGCTCCGGCGAACCGGTCTCGTAGCTGAAGATGGATGAATGGCCGCTCTCGAAGCTCAGCTTGCCGAACTCCGCAATGTCACCTTTCCTCCATGCCTCGGCACCACGCTGCACCCTGTCATATTCAGAGTACCAGTGCTCGGCGCGCTTGCGCCATTGCTCCGGAAGACGGTCCTTGTACTCATGGAATGTGCTCACCGGCACATCCCTGAGGTTGGCTTCCTTGAACTTGCCATACTCCATTCCAGAGTACGCCATGAGCGCATAGGCTGCACTGCGGCACTCGTCGACCCTCATGTTGAACTTGCTGCCGGCAAGGGTGCGCTCGATGCCGCTGAAGAAGATCGCGATCTCGTAAGGCTTGCAGGAAGGGTTCGTAGGGATCAGTTCATAGCCTCCGTCCCTGGTGTCAAGATAGAGCAGATGATCCTTTCTTGAAAGGACCTCGCAGCTCTGGTCAAGCTTGCCGCAGGAGACTCCGACATAGTTGTTCTCGGCTGCCTTGGCCATCTCGATGAGCTCA
>JAGHSC010000041.1 GCA_018066065.1 Candidatus Cryptobacteroides faecihippi | reverse complement strand
TACATTGTCTGGTTCATCGCAGTATGGCTCCACATGTGTCACGGATTCTGGAGCATGTTCCAGACAGTAGGCTGGAACAACCAGACATGGTTCAAGAGACTCAAGGTCATCGGTATCATCGTCGCATCTCTGATTTGCTTCATGTTCGTTGCTGTTGCGGTTAACGCATTCATCCAGGCATAAGCACAGAAAAACAGAAAAAGAAAAGATACTAAGATGACCTTCGAACAAAAGGTCAACCTTTTTCACTTCATACACACAGATTATTACCAAATTGCTATAATAAAATGAACGAAAAAATCCCCTACAAGATCTATCTCTCGGAAGATGAGATCCCAACCCAATGGTACAATGTCCGCGCAGACATGAAGAACAAGCCAGCTCCGCTTCTCAACCCAGGAACCGGCCAGCCACTCAAGGCAGAGGAACTCGAGCCAATCTTCTGCAAGGAGCTCGTAAAGCAGGAGCTTGACAACGACACCAAGTGGATCGACATCCCTGAGGAGGTTCTCAACTTCTACAAGATGTACCGTCCATCCCCTCTCGTTCATGCAACCTTCCTTGAGAAGGCTCTCGGCACCCCAGCCAAGATCTTCTACAAGTTCGAGGGAAACAACACCTCAGGAAGCCACAAGCTCAACTCTGCGATTGCCCAGGTCTACTACGCAAAGAAGCAGGGCCTCAAGGGTGTTACGACAGAGACAGGTGCAGGTCAGTGGGGAACAGCCCTTTCAATGGCATGCTCATACTTCGGACTCGACTGCCAGGTCTACATGGTGAAGTGCTCCTACGAGCAGAAACCTTTCCGCCGCGAGGTCATGCGTACCTACGGTGCCAAGGTCACTCCTTCTCCTAGCGACACCACCGAGGTAGGACGCAAGATCCTTGCTGAGCATCCTGGTACCACCGGATCACTCGGTTGTGCAATCTCAGAGGCTGTCGAGGCAGCTGTGACACAGGAAGGCTACCGCTACGAGCTCGGTTCAGTGCTCAACCAGGTACTCCTCCACCAGACCATCATCGGTCTCGAGGCTCAGAAGGCCATGAAGAAGTACGACATCAAGCCAGACATCCTCATCGGCTGCACCGGTGGCGGTTCAAACCTCGGTGGTTTCGCAACCCCATTCATCGGCGAGATGCTCCGCGGAGAGGCAAACTACAAGATCATCGCTGCAGAGCCGGCATCATGCCCTTCATTCACCAAGGGTAAGTTCGCCTACGACTTCTGCGACACCGGAAGGATCTGCCCTCTCGCAAAGATGTACACCCTCGGAAGCCAGTTCATCCCTTCAGCAAACCACGCAGGAGGTCTCCGCTTCCACGGTATGTCCACCATCCTCTCACAGCTCTACCATGACGGTGTCTTCGAGTGCCGTGCAGTCGAGCAGACAGACGTCTTCAAGGCAGCTGTGACATTCGCACGCTCAGAGGGTATCCTCCCTGCTCCTGAGAGCAGCCACGCAATCAAGATCGCCATCGACGAGGCTCTCAAGTGCAAGGAGACAGGTGAGGCAAAGACAATCGTCTTCAACCTTTCCGGAACCGGTTACTTCGACCTCGTTGCCTACGGCAAGTACAACGACGGCACGATGACCGACGGTCTCCCTACCGACGAGGAGCTCGAAGGCTACTTCGCAAGCCTCCCTCAGGTAGAGGAATAATAAACGCAAACGTTAAGGCAGCGGGGCTTGTCGTCCTGCTGCCTTTGATTATTCAACATGGCAAGAAAGACAATCATAGCATCCCTGCTGTTCCTGACGTGTATGGTATCCGCCTCTGCGACAGAGGCTTCCATCTGGCCGTTCAAGAAGAAGGCACCGGTCGTCGAGCAGAAGGACACCACAAAGAAGGAGAGCAAGTACGAGAAGTTCTTCAAGAAGGAAAAGAAGTCTGAGAAGGGCTTCATCACCGTCCATCTCAAGGATGGGAAGGTCTACTTCGAGATGGCTGACTCCCTGCTTGGAAGAGACATCGTTATGGGAACCACAATCCGTTCCATCAGCGACAATGAGAATGGTGTGGTCGGAGCAAAGGAAAACCTGATGAGCATCACGTTCACCAAGGCCGACAGCACGATCCAGCTCAGGGAAGTCAACTATGATTGCCTGCCGGACACGAAGCTCATGGAGGATGCCCTCGCATTGAGCCACACCGGCACCATCATCGCAAACATGCCGATTGTCCAGAAAGGTCCTGACAGCACATCCGTGTTCGACATGACAGGATTCTTCCTCTCTGGACACAAGAGATTCAGCCCGTTCCTCAGCACTTCATCCAACAAGTCGCGCTACAACGTCAACGAGAGCTTCAAGAAGAATCTTTCGTACATCGAGGACGCAAGGGCATTCGACGACAACCTCTCAGTGACGATGAGTCTGTCGTACACCTATTCACTCAAGGACGTAAGCGGAAAGGATGTGAAGAAGGACAGACCGCTCACAGCGGAGATGACCTGCTCGATGCTCCTTCTCCCTGAGAAGACCTACCACCCACGCGTCGCCGACCCTAGAATCGGATTCTTCTGGACGTCAAGGGAGCTGTTCGGCTCGCAGACCACATCCTCGAGGCCGGTCTACCTCACCAACCGATGGAGGCTGGAACCATCCGACACCGCAGCCTACAGGCGCGGAGAGCTGGTGGATCCCGTCAAGCCGATCGTCTTCTACATCGACAACACCTTCCCGGAGTGGTGGAAGCCTTACGTGCGCAACGCAGTCAACCAGTGGAGCGAGGTCTTCGAGGAGATCGGCTTCCGCAACGCAGTGCAGGCCAAGGACTTCCCTGTCGATGATCCATCATTCGACCCAGACAACATCAAGTACAGCTGCATCAGGTACGCACCCGTCGGCATCGAGAATGCGATGGGTCCGTCATGGGTCGACCCACGCAGCGGAGAGATCATCACCGCCTCCGTCTACGTCTACCATGACATCATCAAGCTCCTCACGAACTGGATGTTCGTCCAGACAGCCCAGGCCGACAGCGATGTCCGCACAAAGTACATCCCTAAGGAGCTCATGGGCGATGCCATTGAATATGTGATCCGCCACGAGGTTGGCCACACTCTCGGCCTGATGCACAACATGAGCGGATCCAACGTGATTCCGGTGGAGGACCTCAGGGATCCTGAGGCATCGCACAGGAATGGTACCACGACTTCGATCATGGACTATGCCCGCTTCAACTATGTTGCACAGCCGGGCGACAAGGAAAGAGGGGTCAAGCTCACTCCTCCACGCTTCGGCTCGTACGACAGATGGGCCATCCGCTGGGGCTACCAGCCAGTCTTCGACGTGGACGACATCGAGGAAGAAGGACGCATCACTTCAGGATGGATCACCGACTCCCTGAAGAAGGCGCCGTTCTACAGATACGGAATCCAGCAGGTCTACCAGATCTACTTCGACCCGCGCTGCCAGGTGGAAGACCTTGGAGACGATGTCCTCAAGGCAACCGGCTACGGCGTCAGCAACCTGAAGTACATCATGAAGAACTTCATGGACTGGATCGATGATGAGGACGATCCGGACTGCGAGTTCCGCTCGGGGCTCTTCATGACCATCCTCAACCAGTACAACAGATACTTCGGCCACGTCATCAGCAACGTCGGCGGAATCTACAGGAACGAAGTGATCGCCGGCGACGGCAACAAGCGCTTCGAGAACATCCCCGGCGCACGCCAGAGAGAGATTCTGAGCTACGCAATGAAGATGATGGATGATGTCGAATGGCTTGACGACCCAGCCGTCCTCAGCCGACTTCCGATGGTTGGAAAGCCATCTGCAGCCCTGCGCAGGGCAATGGAGGACAGGATCTTCAATGCTCCATACTTCTGCGACAAGGTTGACGGCATCTCCACCGAGGAATTCAGCGCCGCGGAGTGCCTTGACGCAGTCTTCAACTACGTCTGGAAGCCTACCGTCCAGGGCAGGAAGCTGACCCCTGCGCAGAGGGCTCTCCAGGCTGACTACATCGACGCGATGGCTGTACTGGGTGGATTCAAGACCACATCGGGAGCCAGTTCCCTTGTCGATCCTCACGAGGATCACTCATGCTGCATGATGGGACTCAGCCACGACGAGATCACATATTCAGAGACTGAAGGCTTCGGATGGCTGCCTCGCTTCGTGATGAACCAGGGTGACTACACCGCCACGTCGGTCTACGCTGTCCTCAAGAGGGCAAGGGATGTCATGAAGTCCAGGAAGGGATCGGCCAATGCCGAGGACAAGGCTCACTACGAGCTCATGATCAAGAAAATCGACTTTGCGCTATGAGGCTGAGATCCGTTGCCATAATCTGTGCCGCCGTCCTGACGATCTGCACCCAGGCAGATGCCAGGCCGAAGTGGAATCCGTTCAGGAAGCACAAGAAGGAGACGACCGAGGCTCCGGCCCCGAAGAAGAAGTCTCCGCTTGAGAAGTTCCTGACAAAGAAGGGGTTGCAGAAGGCCGGAGAAGGCCTCAGGATCTACAGGGACGGCAAGTCGCTGTTCCTTGAGATCCCGGACTCACTCAGCGGACGCAATGTCATGCTTTCCAGCACCGTCCTCGAGTCATCGTCTCCTTACATGACTCCCGGCACCGATGTCAGCCCTTTGACAAACACATTCGAGCTGGCCTTCACGGACACGCTGGTCCTTTTCCTCCAGGCAAGGCCGTTCATCGAGGTGAAGGACGCAGACAGCTCCATCATCGATGCGCTTGATGGTTCGAGAAGGCAGGCTGTGAACCTCGCCCTCCCGATCAAGTACAAGAGCAAGGATGGCCACTCTGCCTACGTGGACGCCGGTTCCCTGTTCTCCCTGAGCAAGGATGAGTCCATCAGGCTCTACGCAAAGTACTACGACCGCAGCAGGATCGCCGAGCAGAGCTGCAAGGATGACCTTACGATCATCGGCGATGTCAGAAGCTTCTGCAACTCAGTGGGAATCGAACGCGAGGTCACTCATGAAGTCACGGTCGAGACCGGATTCAAGAAAGAGCTCACCGGACGCTACCTCACCTGCCTGACTCTGCTGGACAGAAGGCAGATGCCCGTACGCTTCGCAGACTCCAGACTCGGAGTCTACCGATTCAGTGCCAGCAGCTTCAGCGGATCCGAAGGGGTCAGGACAAGGGAGATTGCCAGAAGGTGGGACCTTCGTGACGGAAAGAAGATCACGATCCATGTCGACACCCTGATCAACCCGGCGTGGAGAAAGGCGATCAAGGAAGGCATCGAGGCCTGGAACCCGGCTTTCGAAAGCATCGGCCTGGGCTCCCCGATCTGTGTGGTCGACTACTCCGCCGACAGCACGTTCAACGCAGAGGACCCGATGGTCAGCCGCGTGACAGTCAGCACAGGAAAGGGTGAATCCATCCTCTGCACAATGAGATACAGCCAGTCTTCGGGAGAGATCCTCGCCGTCGGCATGGACATCCCTGGATGCTACCTGGACGCTGTCCGCAAGGCCTCCTCATGGACAATCAGCGACGTGGACACCAGGTTCCAGCCTTACAGGCTTCCGGAAGATGCAGTCTGCGACGTCCTGAGGGCTGAAGTCATGAAGAACTTCGCACGCTGCCTGGGCATTGCAGCTAACGCAGCCGGCAGCCTTGCATATTCACCAGAGCAGCTCCGCGACCCTGGATTCACGCAGGCGCACGGCATCACCGCTTCGGTCACGGACGGGGTCCTCTTCAACTACCTGGCCCGCCCGGGCGACAAGGAGAGGGGCGTCGTCACCCTCATCGACAGGGTCGGCACCTACGACCGCCACGCCATCAAGTGGCTCTACACCCAGTTCCCTGAAGGGACGGATGAGGAGAAGGCGCTCGACGGCATCATCGCCTCCGGCTACGGAGACCCTGAATATGCGTACGTTCCAGCTCAGGATCCAATCATCGACCCTCGCGGCAGTGCGATGGACCTTGGCAACGACCCGTTCGAGGCTTACTCATCAATGATGGAGCACGTCAGGTTCGCGGCAGCCAATGCTCCTGAATGGCTCAAGGACGAGGCCATCCCGAATGAAAGCTACAGGGAACTGTACATCGAATGGCTCTGGCTGGCAAAGAGCAAGGCAAGCACAATCCTTTCACCTCTCATCGGAGGAGTAGAGAGCCATGACCTCAGGGAAGGTTGCGGAAAATACAAGGCCGTTCCCGGGGACATCCAGAGAAAGGCCCTCAGGACACTGATGGAGACTGCTCCGAAGAGCGACTGGCTCCTTACGCCGGAGCTCAGGGATCTCTCCGGCATGATCTCGCCGAAGACCGCCATGGACAACCAGAACATCGCCTACCTTACCACGGCGAGCGACAAGGCCTACAGAATCGCCCTTGCGGAGGCCGTCGCCGGAAGCACCTATTCAGTGGAGGATTACTTCTGCGACCTCGAGAAGTACAACCTTGCATCCGTGAGGGAAGGAAAGCTCCTTCCAGGAGATGACATCAAGATCCTCCAGATGATCAACACCCTCAGGGCAAAATCATCGACCCTCAAGACCATCTACAAGAAGGCCACCGACAAGAAGGGATTCAGCAGCGGGGAGACCTCCCTCGCGCCGGACCTGAAGGGCGTCCCGATTGAATATGCAGCTGCGGTGGAGACAGTCGCCTACCGCCACCTCCTCAAGATCCGCGGCATCCTCGAAGGAGGACGCAGCAAAGCAGCGGACACACTGGCAAAGGACAGGATCAGCTGCATCATTGATTTGATAGACAAGACATTGGAAACTGAATGATGACCTCAAGGAAAACCCAACACCGCATTGCACTGCTCGCACTTCTGTGCGCAGCCATGACAGGAGCCTTTTCATGCGCCAAGGTCGACCCGGACGAGCCGAAGCCCGTCCCAGACGGCAAGCCCGCAAATATGCAGGCCATCCAGGGCTACTCCACGGAGTACGTCTCGTACCCTCTCAATGCCACCTACGAACAGGCCGGAAAGATGGACGGACTGACTCTAAGCACGACCGTCAATGTCGCGACGGCCACATCCAACGTCGTTGCCAGATGGTACCGCATCACCGACAGCCAGGAAGACACCGAGATCTTCAGCGAGACCCTCCAGCCATCCTCCGGCGAATCGGACTACAAGTCCACCATGTCGCTCACCAAGGAACAGTTCAATGAATTCTTCCCGAGCAAGAAGTTCAAGGAGCACAGGTTCTACTGCACATTCTCCCTGAGATCCGCCGACAAGGACGTGAAATCGACCGTCTTCACATCCGACACCATGACCATCGCAACAGCCCTGCCTGCCGACATCATGGTGCTCTGGGTCAACACCGTCAATGGTGAGGAACCAACCTGCGACTATGTCAGCCCGCCTCCTGGAAACAATGGAGCCGGCATCAGGAACTGCACCAAGGTGCCCGGCAGGCTCAGGGTGAGCCTCGCAGGAAAGAGGCTCTACGACAGTGGGGACTATGTCGAGGACGTGAGTGGAATGACTCTCAAGATCAGGGGAAACACCTCGGCCTATGCCAGCCAGAAGCCTTACAAGATCAAGCTCCAGAAGAAGAAGGACCTTCTCTTCCGGGATGACGAGAAAAAGTACAACGACAAGGAGTGGGTGCTGATCAGAGGCAACGCCAACCTCAACACCCTGATCGGTCTCGAGACGACCAAGTACCTGGGATTCAGCTGGGTACCGGCCATGCAGTACGTCAATGTGGTGGTCAACGACGACTACAGGGGGCTCTACTGCCTCGTCGAGAGCTACAAGAGGAATGAGCAGTGCCGTGCAGACATCACCGAAAGGGGATTCCTGATCGAGAAGGATGCCTACTGGTGGAACGAGGACCTGTACTTCGACACTTCCGGGTTCCCGAGCAACATGAAGTTCACCTTCAAGTACCCGGACACTGACGAGATCGCAATCGACCAGCTCACATACATCCAGGCCTACGTCAACAACGCCGAGAAGGCAATCAAGGATGGAACCTACGAGAAGTACCTGGATGTCAAGACATTCGCCAGCTGGCTCCTGTTCCATGACATCTACGCCACGCTCGACTGCGCAGGCTCGAACCTCTACCTCGCCAAGAAGGACATGACTTCGGCATCCAAGCTCGAGATGCTCTCGCCATGGGACTTCGATTCAATCTACTGGAGTGGTTCCATGACCCAGACCTGGAGCAACCAGCACAACTACGGCGCCTTCTACTTCCCGGCCCTGCTGAGGAACAGCAACAAAGCCTTCCTCAACGAGTACAAGGCTCAGTGGGCAAGCGTCCGCGGAGAGCTCCCATCCTACATCATCGGCAAGATCGATGCATTCATCGAGAAGTATGGCGACGCCATCGATGAGTCCAGGGAGCTGAACGCTTCCAGATGGGGAGGAGCCAGCGGCAGCGTCGCGTCAGACAGGAGGAATCTGAAGGCATGGATGGACAGAAGGGTAGATTTCCTCGATCAGAATCTTTATGTATTGAACTAGACACATCAACATGAAAAAGGCTTTAGTGATCACAGCTGCCGCACTGACAGCCATCGTTTTCAACTCATGCAACCAAGGAAGCCAGGACCCGTTTGCCAGCATCAATGCAAAGGCAGCGGAGGAGTACCTGGTACCTATCAGACCAGCCTCCGAGGGAAGGAATCCCGCCTGGAACGCCTTCGCGCGCAAGTTCCTCTACGCACCTGCCTTCGACTTCAAGCCGATGGACGGCGCACGTGAATATTCGTTCACGGTGAAGGACACCAGGAGCGATGCTGTCTGGACATTCAAGGCAGACAGGCCTGATGCAGACCTCTCCCCTGTCTGGAACGACATCCATCCTGCAGACGTGCACCTCACCGTCGAGGCCATCGGCGCCGACGGCAAGGTCATGGGCATCGTCGGGGAAAGGGATTTCCTGCGCGATTTCCCATTCAATGGTCCATATCCGGGAAAGGCAAACCCTTACCGCGAGGCAGCCTTGAGAGCAGCTCTCTACGCCCACAGGATGCCTGCCGTGCAGAGCTGGAAGAACCAGATCGTCCCTGACCTCAGCTACTGCCTCAACGCCTACCCATGCAAGATCATCGGAGCCACCCTGGCCACTGAGGCATTCATCGCCAGGAACATCCCGGCCTACAAGGATGAGGCAATCGCCATGGCTCGCAACGCAGCTCAGTTCCTGATTGACCAGAGCAAGCCTGAAGGAACCCCTCTGGAGTTCTTCCCTCCGACATTCTACGAGGATGAGGCTCAGGCCGGAAGGGCCGACAACAAGGGATGGACGATGGTCATGGAGGCCACAAAGGCCGGAAGAGGTTTCCTCGAGCTGTTCAAGGTCACTGGAGACAGCCTCTACTACGACAGGGCAATCAAGATTGCAGACACCTACGCCAAGCTTCAGGCTGAGGATGGTTCATTCCCGGTCAAGGTCGACTTCATCACAGGAGTTCCGATGAATGACGCCAAGGTTACCCTCGAGCCGCTTCTCAACTACATCTACAAGCTGGAGAAGGAATTCGGTGTGACAAAGTACGCCGGGATGAAGGAGAAGGCCATCAAGTGGATGACCGATGTCCCGATGAAGGCTTTCGACCTCGAAGGTTCATTCGAGGACACCTACAGCTTCGGTTCGGAGCCTTACCAGAACCTCACCAACTGCACATCAGCAGTCTACGCATCCTACCTCCTCAAGCAGGACAATCCTTCCAAGGAAGACATCCAGGATGCCATCGACCTCATCAGGCTGTCCGAGGACCAGTTCGTCCACTGGGACTATCTTCCTGACGATGTCACAGGCGTGAGGGAGATCCCTACCCCTAGCACATTCGAGCAGTACCGCTGCTACGAACCGGTCGACGACAGCAGCTGCAACATGGTCAACGCCTACCTCGACCTCTACGCAATCACCAAGGATCCGCTCCTCCTCGAGAAGTCCCGCGCCCTGATGGATCACCTCACGATCCTCCAGAACCAGTTCACGGGAATGATCATCTCGATCGACGAGCCTGTCGAGTACTTCTGGCTCGGCTGCAACTACATCACTTTCACGACTCTGATGAGACTTGCCGACGTCCTCGGCGAATAAGATAGAAAGGCTGGCTCAGTGAGCCAGCCTTTGTTTCATCAGATTGGAAGCGTCTTTTCGCGAAGCCACTCAGCCACGTCCGATGGAAGACGTGGCGAAAGTGTTTCATAGACCCTGGCATTGTACCGGTTGAGCCATTCAATCTCCGATGGATCAAGAAGTTCCTTCACGACGATCGAAGTGTCGAAGTGGCAGAGGGTCAGTGTCTCGAATCGCATCCAGCTGCCGAATTCATTGGTCCCGGCATCGACAGCCAGCAGCAGGTTCTCGTGACGGACGCCGCTCTGGCCTTCCCTGTAGAGCCCAGGTTCATCCGAAGTTATCATGCCGGCCACGACAGGCTGCCTGCTGAAGTTCTGGCGGATCTGCATCGGACCCTCATGGACACCAAGATAGAATCCGACTCCATGGCCGGTCCCATGGCCGAAGTTCCTCATCGAATTCCACAGGGGCTGCCTGGCTATCGCATCGATCTGGCAGCCGGCCGATCCCTTCGGGAATATTGCCTTGGCAAGGTCGATGTGTCCCTTGAGCACCAGGGTGTAGTCTTCCCTTTCAAGCGGGGTGCAGGGACCAAGCGGGACCGTCCTCGTGATGTCTGTCGTACCGAACAGGAACTGTCCTCCCGAATCATTGAGGTAAAGGCCCCTCGGAAGCAGTTCGGCAGAGTCGTCCTCGGGGGTCACATAGTGAGGGAGGGCGGCATTGGCGCCATAGGCCGAGATTGTCTCGAAGCTTTCCCCACGGAAACCTTCTATCCTCGAGCGGAACTCATGGAGCATGTCGGCTGCATCCCTCTCGGTGACCAGCTCATCAGCCTGGACCGACGTCTCGAGCCAGTGGAGGAAGCACTCCATGGCGATTCCATCCTCATAGTGTGCCTCGCGCATTCCCTCGATCTCAACCTCATTCTTGACGGCCTTCCTCAAGGCAACCGGAGAGGTGCCGGAAGTGACCGACGCATCGGAGGCGCTCGCCTTCAGAATCTTGTAGAGATCATAGTTGAGGGTCGATGGATCGACAAACAGACTCCGGATGTAATCGCCGTCGACAATCCGGGACAAGGTACCTCCGATGTCGGAGTAGTCCTCGATGTCGACACCGTCGGCAAGCAGTTCCTCGAAGCTGTCCTGAGTCTCGGAGTCGCCGGGGGCCAGAGGTCCCTTGCGGACAAACCACATGACGGAGTCCGAGGTGACCAGAAGGTAGGACATGACGACCGGATTGTACTCGACATCCTGCCCACGCACATTCAGCATCCATGCGATCTCGTCAAGCGCAGTGAGAAGGATAGCATCATGGCCCTTCTCGCGAAGCCACTTGCGGATCCAGGAAATCTTCTGGAGCCTCGACCAGCCAACCTGCTCCGTTCCGAGCGTGATGATCGGAGTCTGAGGGATTGCAGGACGGTCGGTCCAGATCGGATCCAGCATGTCAGGAACATCGGCGATTGTGCACCTGTCACCCAGTGCAGCCTGGATCTCCGCAACCGATCCGGCAGTCTGGCTGAGTCCGTCGACGGCAACCGTGACCTCTCCCCAGCCCTCGAAATGGCGCGACAGCCACCTTGGGATGGATTCCTCGTCGGGAACCCTCGTCCTGTGCAGCTCGGCGCCTGCAGCCGGAAGCTCGCGGGAGGCGAGGATGAAGTAGCGGGAATCCGTCCAGACACCGCAATGGTCGGCGGTGATGACAAGGTCACCTTCCCCTGTGTAGCCTGAGACCCAGGCAATCTGATGCCAGCGGGGCGCGGAGTACTCGCTGCTGTGCGGATCGCATCCGGAGATGACGACGGCATCCCACCCATGGGCACGCATCATCGAGCGTACCGCCTCGACTCTTTCAATGAATATTCCCATAGCTTACTGTTCCTGCCTTGATGTGAATTTCTTCCTGATGGCCTCGACTGCCACGAGCAGAATCCTGTCGACAGGAATCACAGAAGAGACCGCACGCAGCCCCGACATCATGATGTTGGATGGGGAATAGGATTCCCTGACACCCATGACGGAGCATCGGACAGCTTCCTTCTTGGCATCGAGCCCGGCCCTGACGGAGCGCTGCGCCCTCTCAAGGTCCTCCATTGTCTTGATCTCACTGTATTTCATGGCATCTAGCTTTCGTCATCAAAGAAAATCCTTGTCGCCATCGGGACGAATGTGTCACGGAACAATCTGTTCCTGAGGAGGTAGAGTACCAGAAGCACGGCGAGGAAGAATCCTCCCACCAGCAGTGCACCTCCGGCATAGCTTCCGATCAGCTCGCCGATCCAGAGAATCCCCGCAATCGCGAGTGAAGTCAGGATCACAAAGGCAACAAAAAGCACCAGAAGCAGGTAGACGAACTTGCTCAAGGTCATGGACAGGCCCCTGGCCGTCTGGAGCTTGAGCGCATCGACCTTCAGGTCGACGTATTCGAAAGCCTCCTTCCCGAGGTCTTCGATAGGTTTTGTAAACTCACTCATGTTCATTTATCTTTCGTCTTCGCACGCATCTGAGCCGACCTCCTGGCGGAGCGTGGACTCCAACCTGTCAAGCTGGACCTTGACAGCTTCCTTTGCCTGGACCCAGCTTTCCGAAGCAGTCTCGGAGAACTCATCCAGTCCATCGGCCACGGCAGTCTTTACCTTCTCCCTTGTCCGGTCTCCCTTGTCCGGGGCAAGAAGAAGCCCCAGGGCGAACCCTGTCGCAACGCCCGCAAGCAGAGCGAAGAATGTTTCACTTTTCATGACAATCTCGTTTGAATCATACCTGTTTCGGCAAATATAGCAAATAAGCAGCCAAATGGTACGAACGGCCCATGTTTTGCATTTCGAGGAGAATTGCTAATTTTGTACGATAATACGCAAACTTCAAAGACTTTAAAGATATGGTAGAAATCGATCCTATCATGGAGCGCCGCGAGCGCGAAGAGCAGGAAAGGAAGAACGAGAGCCTCAAGAAGCTGATGTACGGCCTGATTGCGGTTGCAGCAGTGCTGCTTGCAGCCCTCGTCTACATCTGGGTTTCAAAGTCCTCGCTTGTCAAGGACCTCAACGAGGAGAAGGCTGACCTCACAGAGCAGATGATTGCCCTCAGAGGTGACTACGAAAGCCTTTCTTCAGACTATGAGAGCATCAACAGCCAGCTCGACTCATCCAAGGAGGAGGTCAACCAGCTGATTGAGAGAATCCAGAAGACAGAGGCCACCAACAGGGCCCAGATCAGGAAATACGAGAAGGAGCTTGGCACCCTCAGAAGCATCATGAGGAACTACATCGTCCAGATCGACTCGCTCAACACTCTCAACCACAAGCTCACTGCAGACGCTGCCGCAGCACGCAAGGAAGCAGCTGCCAGCAGGGCCGAGAATGCAGAGCTCAACAAGAAGGTCGAGAACCTTTCAGGACAGGTTGCAGCCGGTTCAGTCATAAAGTCAAGAGGCCTGAGCATCGCTGCCTACAACTCATCCGACAAGGTCACCGACAGGAGCAGCCGCGTTGTCAGGCTTCTCGCTTCGCTCAGCCTCGTCGAGAACGAGCTTGCACCTAGGGGTCCGGTCAGGGTCTACATCCGCGTCAAGGATCCGGAGGGAGTCCTTCTGACCAACAGCACCCAGACTTCATTCAACTTCGGCGGTCAGTCGATGGTAGCTTCAGCTTCACGTGAGGTTGACTACGAGGGCAAGGAGGTTGAGCTCAGCATCTATCTCAACGAGATCACAGCCTACCAGCCAGGCATCTACACTGTCGAGGCCTACACCAGCCAGGCAATGCTCGGCAAGGCAGAACTGCTTCTCAGATAGTGGTTTACCTTCACGTCCCTTTCTGCAGAAGCTTCTGCACCTACTGCAGTTTCTACTCTGAAACCTGCAGCAAGAGCCGCCAGGACACACTCTTCAGCGAGTATGCCGGCGCCGTGGTGAGGGAGACTGAGGAAAGGTCGGAAGAAATAAGGAACAATCCGTTCCGGACAATCTACATTGGAGGAGGCACCCCATCGGTGCTTCCTCTTGATGTTCTCTCCCGCATCGTCTCGGGGATCAGGAACGCCCAGGATGGAGAGCCTCTGAGGGAGTTCACCATCGAGGTCAACCCGGAGGACATCGTCGAGAAGGGAGAGGAGTATGTCGCCGGCCTGCTCTCTCTGGGAGTCAGCAGGATCAGCATGGGCATCCAGTCCTTCGACGACGGCATCCTCAGGTGGATGAACCGCCGGCATGATTCCGAGCGTGCCGTGAGAGCATATTCAATCATCCGCAGGACTGCGCAGGAGGCCAGGAAGGATGTCGACGTCAGCATCGATCTGATCTTCGGGCTCTCGCAGCTGGACGAAAATACATGGGACAGGACTCTGACTTCCGCCCTTGCCCTGGGCAGGGACGAGGGATTCAGGGCACCTGACCACATCTCTGCCTACCAGCTGTCCATCGAGGAAGGAAGCGCTCTTGAGGAGATGGCTGCGAGAGGAGACTACTCCGAAGCCTCGGAGGACGTCTGCGCAAGGCAGTATTCAGTCCTTTGCAGCAGGCTGAAGGAGGCAGGATACGGCCACTATGAGGTCTCCAATTTCGCACTGCCTGGCCACGAGGCCGTCCACAACAGTGCCTACTGGACAAGGATCCCGTATGTCGGGCTTGGGCCCGGAGCACATTCGCTGACGGTACTGCAGACGGCTGAGGGGCGCCGGGAGATCCGTTCATGGAACACGCAGGTGCTCCCTGGAAGGGGGATGGAGGCCTACACAAGGGAAGTCGAGGAGCTTTCACCGGAGGATGTGCGCATCGAGAGGATCATGCTTGCGCTCCGCACCGCAGCAGGCATCGGGGAATCCGACCTCCGCTCACTCGCCGGAGAGGGCAATGTGGACAGCTTCCTCAAGGATGGTCTCCTGGAAAGGAAGGGCAATGGCTGCCTAAGGATCCCGGAAAGCCATTTCTTCGTCTCTGACGAAATAATCCGCGAACTTGTCTGAGAAGGGAACACCTCAGCGAGTTTTTTCTTAGATTTGCATCGAACACAAAACACATCGACATGAAATACATCGTCCGTTCAATCAAATACTTCTTCTACTACATCATCATCCTTTGCGTCGTGCTTGGCGGACTGGTGCTCATCGGCATCGTCGACGCCGACCCGGCAGTGATGTTCAGAGGAGGCGTCAAGTCGATCGAGCAGATCGCGCTGATGTTCGCCGTCGTGGCCGCAATCTACCCGAAGGTCGGATTCTGCACCAGGTCGGCAAAGATTGCCGGAGACTACAGCCAGATCCGCCAGGGCATCGTCGACTACATGGAGATCAGGGGCTACAAGCTTGAGACTGAAGAAGGTGAGAACATGACCTTCCGCCTCAGGAACAAGGTCAACGCCGCTGCCAGGATGCTCGAGGACAGGGTCACGATGACCAGGGAACTTGGCGGATTCGCCGTCGAGGGCATCACGAAGGATGTCATCAGGATCATCGGCGGCCTTGAGTACAAGTTCAGAACCGAGGAAGAAAGCTAACCTCTACATAAACCTCTAAAAAACAGTACAGCAATGGAAGAATTCAAGACGGTGGCAACGTTCTACGATCCCGTGAGCGCCCAGATCACCGCAGGCATGCTGATGGAAAACGGCATCCCTGCCGGAGTGTTCGGAAACAATTCGTCCTACATTTCCCTGAACTTCGTCAACCAGATCGAAGTGAAGGTCAACGCTGAGGACTATGATGCAGCCCTGGCCCTGATCAAGCAGAGCGAGGAACAGGAGCTGAGCGAAGGACAGGAACAGGATTAGGATTCGCTGAGGACCATCTTTGCAGCTTCGCAGAGAGCCTCGTAGAACTCCTCTCCATAAGCGACGATCAAAGGTTCGCGGAGGAATTCGTACACACGGATTCCTTCGCGTTTTCCTCTTTCATAGGCATCCTTGCAGATGTCCCAGCGATGGAGGTTCAGCGCGACACCGCCACCCGTGAGGTTCTGGACGCGGATCGGATAGAGCCAGCAGGAGATCGGCTTGCGGAAGCTGCAGGTGCCCTGGAAGAAGCATCTCTCGATCGAGCAGAAGCAGTTGCCCTTGTCGTCGAAGGTCGTGTAGGCGCACTCCTCGGTGCCGTCCACTACAGGGGTCACGATGTCCCCGTCGCGATCGATGATGAAGAAGCCATCCTTGTCGACCTGCGCCCTTCCCTGCTCGCGCATGAGCTTTGAATATGTGGGATAGAACTCTTCGAGCGGTTCAAGCTCGACCTCGTCAAGGGGGGCACCGCTGTCACCAATGATGCAGCAGCAGCCCTTGCACGCCTGATAGTCGCATGCGAAATATTCAGTGATCACATCCTCGGCGACAAGGATGTCACCGATCTGGACGATGGTTCCGAAAGGATTCTTCTTACTTGATGACATATTCGACTCTTCTTCCTCCCGCCAGTGCATCGAAGACGTTCTTCACGCTCTGTGGGGAGACTGCATTGATCTTGTTGGCGTAGCCTGTGAGCATGTCCTTTCCGAAGCTGTAGCGCATCAGGACAGCATTGATGTACTGGTTCTTGTCCGCGAGGGCGGCAGCATAGGACGCAGCCACAGTCGCCTTGACTGCCTGCAGCTCGGCAGGGTCGGCAGGGACTGTGAGGGCATCCTGGAGGGCCTTGCGGGCATAAAGGAGCGCATCCGTGGCCTCCCTTGCCCCGGCGACCTCGATCGGAAGGCCGTCTGCAGGGCAAGGCCTGCATTCGAACTTGATCTCCATGGATTCCTGAGGGAAGAGGCCGAAGCGGTCGGTCAGGGTGACACTGTAGCCGATCCTGGCCATGGCAGCGGCAAGCCTCCTCTGGAGAATCTGTGCGGAGACGCGGAAGGCGATCCTGTTGTCAGGGGTGAACTTCTGCGGAACGGCAAGACCGAACGAGACGGACTTGTCAGCTCCCTCCTCGATCAGTGTGAAGAGACCCGGATCAACCTTGTAGGATGAAGCCGGACGGCCCGAAGTGTTCTTGCTTATGCGGAAGCATCCGAGATAGTTCGACAGGAGCTTCTGAGTCGCGTCATACGGGAGGTCTCCGACAAGCACGATCACTCCGTCGTTCACCTTGATGAACTGATTGTCAAAGCACTCCTTGGCAGAGGCCATGGTGTGGTCCGAAAGACCTGCCGGGGACTTCACGTGAGGATAAGGGTTGCCGGGATAGAGCAGGCTGTCAACCTTGTCATGGACCATGACCGATTCCTCGAAGCTCCTGTAGGCATCGAATGAGGACTTGCGGAGACCGCGGCTGTTTGTCAGGGACAGGAGCGAGCGGAGAACCAGTCCCAGCTCATTCGAAGCAGCCGTTCCGGACACTCTCGTGTCGGCGGCGTTGACGTCCAGGTTCATCTCTATGCCGTTGATCTTCATC
>JAGHSC010000253.1 GCA_018066065.1 Candidatus Cryptobacteroides faecihippi | reverse complement strand
GTACTTGAATGAGTTCTCTGTGTTGGAGATGAACTTTGCCCCTGCTCCGAAATGGATGTCGTGCAGGCTTCTCTCTCCACCGAGGAGGAAGCGTCCTTCATACGAGTATTCAGGACCGCTGTAAGTGAAGTACTCAGGCATGTTGGAAGTACCGAAACCATACCTTCCTGAGCGGTAGAGTCCCTTGAGAACTCCATGATAGGCACCGTACCTGACCTAGAGTGAACCTCCGTAGAAGTTGTTGGTCATAGGCTGGAAATCGGAAGGAGAGACGATTCCGTAGGTTCCCTCCACAGCCTCTGTGGTACCGAAGCAAGCGCCCCTGTCGATTCCAAGGTTGTAAGTCTTGTCGGTAGTACCGAAGATGTGGGACTTTACAAGTTCCTGGGTGTTGCGGTAGATTGCGGATGCACCGACAGCGAATCTGTCGCCCGGCCTGAACCAGACACTGAGGTCATAGTCCATGAACATCCATTCACTCCTGTAGCGAGGGTCCTTGGTCTTGACATTGTTTCCGGACTCATAGTCCATCCTCAGTCCAAGAGACCAACGGTCGGAAAGGGAGTAGCTGATCGCGCCATCGAGCTCATACTGTTCCCTCGTCTTCACGCCTTCTGTTCCCGGAGTGACCTCAAGGAAGGTAACAGGGATGTAGTACATGTCCCTGAGGACAGAACCGGCCATGCCGCTTCCTTTAAAATAAGAATAGGACAGTCTTCCGTAGAAGACTATCCTATCCGATATTCTTGAATATGATTCAGCACCAGCCGATGCAAGCCAGCTGTCAGCAGATCCATCGATGCCGATGAATCCTCCGTCATCCTTGCGGAATGAGAGTTCCGTCTGTGAGATGCTGACTTTTCCGAAATCCGAAAGTGCGGCTGCAGAAGCATTGAACTGTGGATTCGATTCCAGGACCAGAGCATGCTCCGGGTTCTGGGAGAAAAGAGCGACCGGACAAAGGACGGCTGCTGCGATGATGACTTTGCGTAATGACATAGTGCTGATTCTGAATTATTTCCTCAAAGAAGACTCCTTCCTCTCGTGGAAGTCCTTTGATGTGCTGTTGGTGTCAGAGAAGATGATGTGGCAGCCAGCCTTCATTGAAGCCTCAGCATCGATTCCTGAAGGATCGGTTGAGCCATCGATGTCAGCAGTACCATCAGCATAGCCATAGACAAGCTTGCCGGCATTCTCTGCGAGAGCCTCGGTAGCCTCCTTGTCGACATTGCGATAGTAGGTGTGACCCTTCTTGATGGTGATTGCAAGGTAGTCTGAGTTGACGCTTGATGGGAAGCGGAGAGAGCTCTTTGCGATCTGAGCCTTGTCCCAGCACTCAACTGCATCGACGATGTTGGCTACAGGGAACTTAGGAGCCCAGCCGATATTGTCCTTGCCACCGGTGAGATCATAAGCGTCAGTGTTGTCGATAAGGGCAGTAAGCTCAGAAAGAGACATCTTGCCGACAAAGAAAGCAGGAGCGGAATTGGAAAGAACCCATGAGTTACCCATGTTGAACATCTTCGCAGTAAGATAATGATCCTTTGAGATGGTCTCGGCGATCTGATACTTTGAGTTGGTGATCTGAGAGACACCGTCCTTGGACATGACATAGTACTCAGGCTTGCTGAGGTCGACAGAAGCAGTTACGGTTGCAGTGTGGTCGATTGCGCCGAAGAAAGCGATGGTAAGGCTTGAATAAGGTGCAATCTTGACAGGGGTCTGGAAGTACCAGATTCCACTGTAGGCAGGTACGTAGTCAGTGTAGGAAAGGACACCCTCAGCAGTATAGTACTTGTTTGTTGCCTGAGCATTGCCTGGCTGAACTACACCGAAGACAAGCTCGCTTGCATCTGCCTCAAGTTCTGAGTTGTTGTAGATGGTGACATAGGCATCATTTCCATAGAAGGTGCTGCCATCATTCTTAGGGCACTGCTGGCTGTAGAACTCCTTGATGATGATCTGAGAAGCCTCGACCTTGTTGAGCTTGAGGTCAACGGTTGCAGGAGTTGCGGCTACGACCTGGAAGTCTGCAGAACCGGTGAAGGTCTTGAGGACACCGTCAGCTGCATTCTTGAAAGAAGCAGAAGCCTTGTAAAGGCCTGAAGGAACCACGAAGGTTGCGATGCCGGAAGCGTTGGTCTTCTCCTCGAAGGAAGCGGTACCGGCAGCATCGACAACAGCGATGGCTACGTCCTGTGCTGCATAGGCAGCGCCGTCGAGGCTGAGCTGGACCTTGATTTCAACCGGCTGCTCTTCCTTCTTGTCGCAAGATGTGGCTGCAACGGCCATTGCGAGAGCCACGAAAGCAAATACGATTCTTTTCATGATTTGTTTGGATTTATGAATGAATTAGAATTTAAGCCTGAGTGTGAGTCCGTAATAGAAATTAGGGATGTAAGAGGAAACAGAGGACCAGTTGCCCGTCTTTGACGAGTGGACCTGTCCCATGTTGTTGAAGAAGTTGTTGGCGTAGAAGGAAAGCGATGCGATGTCGCCGATTTCCTTCGTCACGCTGAAGTTCGCGTTGAAGTAAGGGCTGATGTAGTCCTTCTTGAAGATGTAGTTGTAGTTCGTTACGACGACAAGCCTGCTGAGGTCGGAATACATCTGCATGTCATTCTCCTTCGCCCATTTGAGGTCAGGAAGGAAATCCTTTCTGACACCCGGCTGGTCGATGGAGATGTAGTAGTCCGGGAACACGACCGTGTAGCCCTCCCTTCCGTAAAGAGGAGCCTCATAGTAATCGAGGATGCCGCCCTTGTCGTCCAGTGCATAGCTTCTGGTGCTTCCGTCAGCCCTCTCGGTAAGAGCCTGGCTGAACCTGAGCAGGCTGGCCTCAAGCTTGAGCGAGAAGATCATCCTGACCTTAGGGATCTGGGTAGTTACGGTGAGGTTGTTTCGAAGAGTCCTGGTAAGGCTTCCGTTGGACTGCTGTGACGCTCCGTAGAAATAAGCCACATACTTGAAGAAAGAGCCATCGGCAGACACCGACGATGCAGGGCAGTCTGCCTTCATGTCTGAGTAGACAGACTTGTAGCGGTAGAAGTTTCCATCAACCTTGAAGGTGGTGTTGATGCTCTTGATCCTGGGGAACTCTACTGCCCATTCAAGACCATACCTGCGGATCGGGTTGGAGGTGTTCATCGCCATGGTGTTGGAGATGAACTGCTTCCTTGTCTCTCCGACAGCCTGGAACGGCTGAAGTGCACCTGTACGGTCCGAGATCGTCACGGCTCCGGAGGTTGGATCGATGGAATAGACTCTGTCCGAAGAAGGGATAGGGCATCCCTGGACCGATGACATCTTTGTGTAGAGATAGGTGAACGGCTCATAGTCCGCCTCCATCCTGTAGGAATTCTCGGTCAGGGTGTAGTAGGCGGAAAGGTCGACCTTGGTACCGGCGATGTCGAAATTGAGGCCGAGATCCGTCTGAGTGTTGCACTGGAACTTCAGGTCAGGGTTGAACACAAGAGTGTGAGGGATGGTGTAGAAAGCCGAGCTGACGATGTTGTCTGCAGATGCAGTCGAACGGAAGACCTCCGTGTCGTAGTAGGTAGGCTGAGGATAGAGCACTCCGAATGAAGGAAGCTTGACTGACTTTCCCCACGCAGCCTTGACAGCGAGAGCCCTGATGAGCCTCTTGCTCCTTCCCTTAGGGTCAATGATGGTGTACTTGGCACTTGCACGTGGTGAAAGGGCGGATGTTACTCCATACTCGGAGCCAGGGATGATGACATTGTCGCCTCTAAGACCGGCAACGACCATCAGGTGTGTGCTTCCGATCGGTGCATTGAGAGTGTTCTCGATGTAGCCTGCGGCATTGTACATCCAAGGGACATCGCAGTAGCGGTACTCCCTGAAGGAAGGAGCCGTGGCCAGGTCGGCCGTGTGCTGGCCGATTCCAAGGTTCTTGTCTCCGGTGAAGTCGCCACCGATCTTTATCTTGTTGGAGACCTTTCCGAAATTGTGAGCCCAGTTGGCCTTGAGAGTGGTCTTGAAGTACAGAGGCTGGTCATCGACACACATGATATTGTCCCAGTAGCCAGGTGCAAGCTGGATGATGTGCTGAGATGTGCCTTCCCTGTAGACCTCGGACATATGATAGCCGTTCTCGATGCCATGGAGGGCATTCGAGCTGGTCGAGTTGTTGTAGTAGGTCTTGCTCTCGGAGCTCTTGTTGGAATAGGACATCGAGCCATCGAGCTCGATGTTGGTGATCCAGCTCTTGTTCAGAAGCCAGTTGAGGGAGAAGTTGCCTCTCACGGCGTTGTCCTTGTTCTTGGTGTAGCTGTCCTTGAACAGGTCCGGATCCGCAAGATTGTTGAATCCTCCAAGGTTGCCCGTCACACCGGCGCTGACCTTGAGCGGAACATCGGAAAGGATGCCGGAGGTCAGTGTGTGGCTCCACGTGACATTTGCCTGCCTGCGGACATAGGAATTGAACGGAGACATCGGCTCGGAGATGGAGCGCGTCATCTCACCGCTGGCGTTGATCACACCCGCAGACTTGCCGGAACCGTTACGCACAGCGAAACCCTTGCTGACTGAAACCTGCTTGTTGTTCGGCGTGGTGGACATCGTGATCGTCAGAGGAGTCTTGCCCTTTCGGGTGTTGATCTTGACGACACCGGAAGTCATGTCACCGTACTCAACCGAGGCGACACCGCTGATGACCTCTATGGATTCGACATTCGAGGAAGCGATGTTGTTGGTGCTGGCACCACGGAGCTGGGTGTTGGTCACATCCGCGCCACCGAAACTGCTGTTGTTGGAGAGTCTGACGCCATCGACCTCGATAGCAGTTCCGAAGAAGACATTTCCAGCCTCACCCGATCCGCTGCGGAGGGCGAAGTTGTTCGTTCCGGTAAGGGAAGGGTTGACTGTTGCACCACCAGGAAGGAGACCTGCGATGTCACCCACATTCATGATCTGCACATGGTCGAGTGCAGTCCTGTCGATGGTCCTGGCAGTGGTCGTGCTGTTGGCATCCTCCTTCGCGGTCACCGTCGCACCCTCCAGTGCAAGGTTGTCCTGGTCAAGCTTGATGTTGAAGCTGCCGACGCTGGCAGTAAGATTCACATCCATTGAATATGTGACATATCCAAGGCAGGCAACAGTGATCTGATGCTTGCCCGCTGCGACGTTCCTGATGACGAACGCGCCTTTCTGGTCTGTCACAGCCCACTGCACATTGCCTTCCAGCATGACGGTGGCAAACTCGACAGGCTCACCGCTCTGCTTGTCCTTGACGACACCGGAGATCTGAATCTTCTGCTGCGCGAGGAGAGAGAACGACACCAGAATGAGCAACAATGCGGACAGTATTCTTTTGAGCATACTACTAACCATTTGTCAATAAATGCAAATATAAGAC
>JAGHSC010000237.1 GCA_018066065.1 Candidatus Cryptobacteroides faecihippi | reverse complement strand
CTCGTGATCTACACTCTGCCGATGGCCCTTCCTGAGATCGAGGAGCTTTCTGCCGATGATTTCGCCGCCGAGACGTCCGGACATGGCAAGGTCATCCTGGAGGCAAACTACAAGAATCCGTCATTCGGAGAGGATTCGAGGATCAAGATGATCTCCGCGGATGCCACCTACATCGATGGTGGGAAATGGCTTCTGTACCAGGCATTGACAGGTTATGCCCTGATGACCGGCATCCAGCCGGACCTCGATGCGATGAAGAAGGTAATTGAATAGACAAATGAAAAGATTCCTTTCAGTTCTGATCGGACTGCTGGCCATGGTGGCAGCAGTTTCCGCACAGCCTGTCTTCGGATCCAGGCATGACAGATTCGGCAGCCACTACGGACAGAGGAGACATCCGGGTGGATATTCATCATGGTACTGCGGCCTTCTGGTCGGTGCCACGGCATCACACGTGACTTCCGATTCGGATGAGCTCTCAGGAAACAGGCTGAAGACCGGATGGAGCCTTGGTGCCGCCGCAGGTTTCAACCTGGCTCCGGCAATTCTCGTCGAAAGCGGTCTCTACTATGCCGAGAAGGGTGGGACCAGCAGAAACGACGACGGCAGATTCAGCTATGAGCTTGACTACCTTGAGGTTCCGCTCATGCTGAAATACAATCGCTACACGGCCAGCGGTGTTGTCCTCCAGCCATTTGTCGGTGCCTACCTGGCAATGGGTGTGGGAGGAAAGATCCGCGACTACCGTGAAAGAGAGTCTTTCAGCTCATTCGGTCCGTCATACTTCCGCCACGGAGACAGTGGTGTGAAGATCGGCATCGGGGCCACCTATTCAGTGCTGCACGCGAGCATCGGCTATGATTTCGGCCTCGCGAACATCGGAAGGGACGAGTTCTCGGACACGAGGAACAGAGCCCTCAGATTAAATGTCGGATTCGCTTTCTAAAGTCGGATAAAATACTTAAATTGCATAGGTTTTGGCGGCATAATCCACCAGAACCTGTTTTTACTGTACAGAACTATAAACTTTAAGAAAATGTCACTGAACAAAGTAATGCTGATCGGTAACGTTGGAAAAGACCCGGAAGTACGTTACCTCGAAGGAAATGCCCCTGGAGCGGGGAATGGTGCGAAGGTGGCCACATTCACCCTCGCCACGACAGAACGCTATCGTGACCGCAATGGAGAACTTCGCGAAAACACGGAATGGCACAACATCGTTGCCTGGAGAAACTCGGCCGACGTGGCTGAGAAATTCATCCGCAAGGGCACGCAGGTGTACATCGAAGGCAAGCTCAGGACCAGGTCCTGGACAGACCAGAGCGGGCAGAAGCGCTACACAACGGAAATCACTGTCGACAACCTCCAGCTCCTTGGGAAGAAATCCGACAATCCGGGAGCCGAGGGAATGCCTGCAGCAGCTCCGGCACAGACCTACACTCCACGTCCGGCAGCTCCGCAGCCGCAGCCACAGCCTGCAGCCCAGGCGCCAGCCTTCCAGGCCCCGATGGCAGATGAGCCTCAGGATGACCTTCCGTTCTAACAATGAATTATAAAACGAAAGACATATCATGAGTTCAAAACTTGACGTTGTACTCGGTCTCCAGTGGGGAGACGAGGGAAAAGGAAAGATTGTTGACGTGCTTGCAGGACGCTACCCTGCAGTGGCAAGATTCCAGGGTGGACCTAACGCAGGTCACTCCCTCCACTTCGAAGGACACAGCTTCGTGGTAAGAAGCATCCCTTCAGGAGTATTCCGTGAGGGATCCACCAACATCATTGGCAACTGTGTGGTCTTCGACCCTGTGACGTTCCGTGAGGAATGCGCCAACATCTCCAAGATGGGCATCGATCCTAAGGAGAAGATCGTGATCTCCAAGAAGGCCAGCCTGATCCTCCCTACCCATCGTCTTCTTGACGCAGCCAATGAGGCTGCTGCCGGCAAGGGCAAGATCGGTTCCACCCTCAAGGGCATCGGTCCGACCTACACTGACAAGATCAGCCGCAACGGTCTCAGAATCGGAGACATCATCGCTCCTGACTTCAAGGAGAAGTTCGAAAAGCTCAAGAACCGTCATCTCCAGCAGATCAAAGCTCTCAATTATGAGTGTGACCCTCAGCAGGGTGAAGAGGAATGGATGAGTGCAATCGAGTACGTGAAGGAGTTCAGGCTCGTGGACGGCGAATTCTTCGTCAACGACTGGCTCGATGAGAAGCCTATGCTTGCAGAAGGTGCGCAGGGTTCCATGCTGGACATCGACTATGGTTCGTACCCATTCGTAACATCCTCATCGACAACCGTCGGTGGAGCATGTACCGGTCTAGGTGTCGCTCCTTCCAGGATCGGCAAGGTCTACGGCATCTTCAAGGCCTACTGCACCAGGGTTGGAAGCGGCCCATTCCCTACCGAGCTCTTTGATGAGACCGGTGAGAAGATCCGCCAGATCGGACATGAGTTCGGTGCTGTCACCGGACGTCCTCGCCGCTGCGGATGGCTCGACCTCGTGGCTCTCAAGTACACGGTAATGCTCAACGGTGTCACCGACCTCATCATGATGAAGTCTGACTGTCTCGATGACTTTGACACAATCAAGGTCTGCACAGAGTACAAGGTTGACGGAGAGCTCACCAGAAAGCTTCCTTTCGACATCGCAACCAACCTGGAGCCGGTCTACACCGAGTTCCCTGGATGGAAGACCGATCTCACTGGCATGCGCACCATGGAGGAGCTTCCTGAGAACTTCACAAACTACATCAAGTTCATGGAAGAGTATCTCGGTGTTCCTATCAGCATCATTTCTCTTGGTCCTGATCGCGACGCGACAATCGAAAGATAGCAGCATATTCCTTCAAGCAAGACAAAGGTCCGGAGCCACAGCGGTTCCGGACCTTTGTCTTGATGGGCGAAGATCCAGGAGAACCTGCGTCATGATGCCTTCGCAGGCGGGAATGGAGAATCTCCTGGGCAATCAGCCAGCTCGAAGGGAATTCCGGTGGTGCTGGGACGTGACGGAAGTCTCTTGCAGAGGGGACTCCGCCACTTCCTCCCTCCGAGGCAGACATTGGGGCGGAATCGAGCCATCGTTCTGTCCGGCGCACGAGGAAAACGCAGAATCAATAGGGAAAGCTGTCCGCCGAGGCTGCCGCGGACGGA
>JAGHSC010000197.1 GCA_018066065.1 Candidatus Cryptobacteroides faecihippi | reverse complement strand
AGGCACCCATGCCGATGCTGATCCATGTGAACCGCTTTGCCAGCGGCTTCCTTCCGGCTCCCAGGCTTTGTCCGACGAGCGAGGTTGTGGCTTCGCTCACTCCGTAGCCTGGCATGTAGCAGAAGCTTTCCGCAGTGATTGCAAATGAGTTGGCGGCAATCGCAATGTTGCCCAGAGGGGCCACGATGACAGTGCTGGCCATGTAGGCTCCCTTCATCACTATGTTCTGTATCCACATCGGGCCGCTGATCCCGAATGCTGTCCTGAGACACTCCCTGTCCGGCAGGAATCTTCCTCTTTCCTGATCCAGCCTCAGCTCCGGTGATTTCCTTGCGAGGAATCCGAGCATCGCGAGTGCAGTCACTGCCTCGGCGCAGCCGGTGCCCAGGGCGGCTCCACGCACACCCATCCCGCAGACGAAGATGAAGACGTAGTTGAAGAGCACGTCAAGGACGCACATCATGATGTTGAGGACGCTGGGGACCTTCATGTTGCCGCTTGCCTGGAGTGCCGATCCGGACAGCCATCCGACCTGCATGAGCGGCAGGAAGGCTGCGTAGATCATCAGGTAGGCGGATGCGTCTGCACAGATGTCTTCTCCACCTCCGAGCCATCGAGGCAGGGGACCGCTGACCGCGATCGATGCGGCTGCGAGCAGGAGGCTGAACACCAGCACTGAGATGAGACCCTTGCGGAAGACGTTCCTTGCACTTGAATATTCCCTGGAGCCCATCAGATGGGCGATCTGGACGCTGAAGCCGGAACACGCAGCCATGCTCAGGCCGCCGACCAGCCATGTGCTGGTCGAGATCAGTCCGATGGATGCGGAGGCGTTCGCTCCGAGCCTTCCGACCATTGCCGTGTCGATGTAGGACATCATCACTGTCGACACCTGCGCGAGTATGGCCGGGATGCTGAGTGTCAGGGTAAGGACAGCCTGCTCGCGGAGACTCATGGACTCTCCGTTCCTGATCTTTCCAAGCAGGGTGTCTTTGGTGTTTGACATCGGTTCGTTTACCTTTTAGATGCTTTCTTGAGGTGCAGGCATGCCCAGCCGGAGCTGATGCGCCTGCCAACCAGCTGGAATCCAAATGGTTCCGCTGCTGACACTATGTCCGCGATGTCGCTTTCGTAGAATCCGCTCAGGAGAAGGCGGCCGCCTTCGTGCAATGCTGCCGAGTGGAGCGGAAGGTCCTCGATGATGATGTTCCTGTGGATGTTCGCAAGGAGGAAGTCGTAGGCGTCCTGCCTCAGGTCGTGGGCATCTCCGCAGAGAATCTCGAAGTCCAGGCCGTTGAGCCTGACATTGCCCTGTGCCGACCGGGCGGCTGTTGCATCTATGTCTATCCCGCTGACCTTTCCTGCACCGAGCCTGGCTGCGACGAGTGCCAGCACTGCCGTCCCGCAGCCGAGGTCCATCACGCATGCATCCTTGATGTCGTTCCTGAGGTCCAGCAATGTTTCGATCATCATGCAGGTCGTCTGGTGGTGGCCGGTGCCGAATGCCATCTGAGGGTCCAGCCAGATCGGAATTATCTCACTGCCGGCGGCTTCCTTCTCGATTGACGAGACTTCTGCAGCCCCCTGCGCCGTGGCGGGGGAGACTACCACGGACCCGATCCTCACAGGCGTGAACCCAGTCCTTTCCCATTCCTCGTTCCAGTTACGTGAAGGCATCGCCTCGATACGGAGAATCTCCGGTGCGGAAGGCATGTCCGACAATGCACCCTTGAGGGCATCCTCATCGAACAGCGGGGACTGGATGTAGCACAGCAGGGACTTTGACTCCTCGTCGTACATGAATGAGTCGAAGCCAAGGTCGCTGACCACTGCCTCAATGATCTCTGCCATCTCCTCGGATCCGGCTGCGATAGATATGGAAAGGTAATCCTGTGTGTCCATCGAAGAATGTTTAATCTTATAAAGATACGAATTATCTGTGGAATATTTATATTTGCGATTCAAGCAGACCAAAACCTTCATCAAATGGACAGAAGAGAATTCCTCAAGACCTCAGCCCTGGGCCTCGCCCTTGCCGGCACAGGCTCCCTTTCCGGTTGCCGTTTCATTAGGCCCAGAACCCCTTTTGACACTCTGATCAAGGGAGGATTCGTGCTGGACGGCAGCGGCAAGCCAGGCTTTGTCGGCGATGTGGGGATCCGTGACGGCCTTGTCGCCGCAGTGGGCAGGAACCTTGGAAGCAATGCCGACCATCTTGTCGATGCCGGCGGCTACATCGTCTCCCCGGATTCATCGACATCCATTCCCACAGCGACACGAAGTACTTCATCGCTCCGAGAGGAGACAGCAGGATCTTCCAGGGTGTCACGACCGAGGTCGGAGGCAACTGCGGCAATGCCCCGTTTGTCTACTCCGATGAGGCATGGGAGAAGAGGAAGGACAGGGAAATCTACGGCTTCAAGGCATGGAGGGAGATCGATGGGTTCTATGATGCCCTGACTGCCAAGGGGATAGGCCTCAACTACACCAGTCTCGTGGGTCATGGCGACCTGCGCGACGCAGTTGTGGGACCTTACAATGTGCCAGCCACGGATGAGCAGGTCAAGGCAATGTGCGAGATTCTCGACCGTCAGCTCGAGATGGGCGCTGCCGGCCTCTCCTTTGGCCTTGAATATGCTCCCGGATGCTACTGCAACACCAAGGAGATGGTTGAGCTGTGCAAGGTTGTCGCAAGGCATGATGCCCTCTACAGCATCCACATGCGCAACGAGGATGACCATGTCGTCGAGGCACTCGAGGAAGCTATCGAAGCTGCGAGACAATCAGGTGCCAGACTTGAAGTCAGTCATCTCAAGGCTCAGAATCCTGCCAACTTCGACAAGCTTCCGGTCCTTCTTGGAATGATCGATGCCGCACTCGCCGAAGGGATCGACATCGCCTTCGACCGCTACCCGTACACGGCTTTCTCCACATCCTTCTCGAACTTCATCCCAATCGAGCAGAGGGATGGTACCAAAGCTGAGATTCTCAGGCGCCTTGACGATCCGAAGGCTTCAGAGATCATCAAGAGGTACGCCTATGACCGCATAGCACGCTTCGGCGGTGCTGACAAGGTCCTTGTCTGTGGCTGCACCGATCCTGGCAACCAGATCTACGCCGGCAAGAACATCGCAGAGTGCTGCGAGATCTCCGGAATGGACGAATGGGAGGTCATCCGTCACCTTCTCAAGTCGGAGAACCTTTCCGTCTACCAGGCGACCTTTGCGATGAAGGAAGAGAATCTTCGCACCATCTTTGAGCACGATCTTTCCATGCCTGGTTCCGATGGACGAGTCTATTCACCGGAAGTCCCTCTGAGC
>JAGHSC010000254.1 GCA_018066065.1 Candidatus Cryptobacteroides faecihippi | reverse complement strand
GCCAGGAGCACCATGAGGAATGTGTTCTCGCTGATCCATGCACTCAAGTCGACGAAATGGAAAAGAAGTCCTACAGTCAGGAGCATGCCGGCTGTCCATGCGGCAATGCTCGGAAGATGCCTGCAGACCACGTGCTCCCAAAGATGTTCTTCGACGAAGTGGTCGGAGGCGAAGACCAAGGCTCCGAGAATCGGGAGGCTCATGCCACCGAAGAGCCAGTACATCCAGTCTTCACTGAGCAGGTTGAAGCCTTCACTTTCAATCTCCTCCCCTTCCTCGAGAAGTCCGGAGAGAAGAGCTGCGAGGAAAAGGGCGACACCGAGGAACAGGATGATGCGCTGCCACAGCACACTCAGATGGCTTCCATGGCCATGTGAATGTTCATGTCCATGCTCTTCCTCATGGAGTTCGAATGAGTCCTCCAGCCTGGTCGGAAGCTGCTTCGGCGAAAAGCGGTCAGCAAGCAGACCGGCCACCATGGCGATGCAGAACAGGATGAGCAGCAGCAATGCCGCCTTGCCGGGGAACATCGCCAGCATCATGAATGACTCGTCGCCGGCGGTGGCGATCATCATGGCGAGGAGAGCACCGAACCCTACCATCCTGTGGGTGTACATGGAGACAACGGCAAAGCCTCCCATGCAGCCAGGAGTCGAGCCAAGGAGGGCAGAGATCAGGACTTGCGAGAAACGGGATTTCCTGAGCCAGCCGAAGATCCTTCCACTGTTCCTGACATTGATCGACTCGATCAGCATCATCATGACGACGACGAGCCCGGAGACCAGGATCGTCGTGCGAAGTACATCTATCAGAATTTCAGTCATATTCAAAACAGCTACTCAACCCATCCGGCGATGAACAGGTTAATGATCGGGCGCAGCGGGGAATTGGTGATGACAGTCAGGACAACCAGAGTCTCCCCTTTCGGAAGTCCGGCAGTGTCCAGCGTGACTTTGAGATCCTTCTTTGCGCCGACGGCAAGGTCCGGGAACGGGAGCGCCTTTGCATGAGAGCTCTCCGAATCGACCTTGTAGATGTGGAAAGGTGACTTCCCCTGATTCCTGATCGAGAACGTCGCAGTCACCTTTGTGCCAGCCTTGACCTTGCCGAATGAATATGTGCTCTCATCGGCAATCGGCTGGGAACCTCTGTCCCTTTCCTCCTTGCTCCACGAAGAGAAATCCTCCTTCGTGACAGTGAATATTCCTATCTTGTCGGAGCCGTTGCCAAGAAGCGGATTCGGATCTGCCACAACTGCTTCAGCGCCAGCTTCCTTTCTCTCGGGAGTCTCGGTCACGACCGCCTTGTAGGTCTTTCCGTCGACGACAGGGACAGCATAGTAATAGTTCCTGCCCCAGTGGTTCCTGTCGGATGTCACGGTGTATCTGAGCTTTGCAGTGGCGCCGGCAGGAACAGGATTCGGAGAGACGGAGACGGCGAGACCCTCGCTGACTTCGGAGAACTCCACCTTCATCGGCTTTGTGCCGAGATTCGCGATGTTCACTTCCCCGCTCTTCTGCTGGCCCTGTGACATGTTGCCGCCCTTGATGTCTACAGACTTCATTCCGAGGCTGCCGAATTTCGCAGGATACATCTGCTTGAGGCTCATCTTCCTGTCATGGCTCTCACCACGAAGCCTGAGGATGACAGGCTGCTTCACACCGGAGAAATAGGCTGTCAGGGTCTTGTCGAAAGGATAGGCACCTTCATCATTCTTGTAGGTTGCCTTGATCTTCCCGCTCTCGCCAGGCTTGACCGGCTGCCTTGTCCACTCCACATTGGTGCATCCGCAGGAAGTCACGACATTGTAGATGACCATCGGGTCGGAACTGACATTCTTCACCGTGAACTCAGCCGTGACCGGGCCGTCAGAGAGCATTATATCCCCGAAATCGTGAACGGTATGGTCAAGCTGCGCAATGCCTCCGAAGACATTGTCCTTCTTCGATCCCTGTGCATGCAGTCCACTGGCAATCAACATGATGAATCCCAGAGCAGCGGATATGTAACGTAATGTCATCTTCATGGTCGAAAGTGTCTTTCGCATTCGCATTGCAAATACCTTTCCAAACGCAAATTTACCACTATTAAGATACTTTTTCAAATCTGCGCATTTTTTAGTAAATTTGTATGATTAACACCTTGTCCAAGATATGGCAGAGATACTCAACACTGAATACACCGACGCAAACATAAAGACCCTCGAAGGAGTGGAACACATCCGGAGGCGTCCGGGAATGTACATCGGAAGGCTCGGGAACGGAGCCAATCCAGGAGATGGAATCTACGTCCTCCTCAAGGAAATTGTGGACAACTGCATCGATGAGTTTTCAGCAGGATTCGGAAAGCAGGTCCAGATCACGATTGAGGACAAGCAGGTCACTGTCAGGGATTTCGGACGAGGAATCCCTCTCAATTCTGTCATCAAGGCGACCAGCGAGTTGAACACCGGTGGAAAGTTCGACGACAAGGTGTTCAAGAAATCCGTAGGTCTGAACGGTGTAGGATCCAAGGCCGTGAACGCCCTGTCCAAGAACTACTACGTCGAATCGTTCAGGAACGGAGAGAGTTCCTGGGCTCTCTACGAGCGCGGTGAGCTTAAGGACAGCGGAAGGAAGGAGAAGGTCAGCGAGAAGAACGGCACGCTTGTCGTCTTCACCCCGGACAGCGAGATGTTCGGCAACTTCGACTTCAACATGGACTACGTCGAGACGATGGTGAAGAACTACTCGTACCTCAAGAAGGGTCTCGCACTGGTCCTCAACGGAACGACATACAAGTCCGAGAACGGTCTTCTCGACCTCGTCAAGGACAATCTTTCGGACACTCCGCTCTACGAGCCTATCCACCTTGAGGGCGAGGACATCGAGATCGTGCTCACCCATGGCAATGCCTACGGCGAGAACATAGCCTCGTTCGTCAACGGTCAGAACACCAGGGACGGAGGAACCCACCTCGCAGCATTCAGGGAGGCCGTCGCAAAGACCCTCAAGGAGTATTTCAAGAAGAACTATGCCCCGGAGGACTGCAGGCAGGGAATCATCGGTGCCGTCAGCATCCAGATCCAGGAGCCTAACTTCGAGGGACAGACCAAGACGAAGCTCGGTTCCACCTACATGTGGGAGAAGTACAAGACCGACGAGAACGGAAAGAAGATCCAGAATACAGACGGTTCACTCGAGATCGACCGCGGGCCTACCATCAGGTCATTCATCAATGATTTCGTCGCCAGGAACCTGGACAACTATCTGAGAATCCATCTCGACCTCGTACCGATCATCGAGGAGAAGATCAAGGCATCCCAGGCAGAGCGTGAGGAGATCTCCGGAATCCAGAAGAAGACCAGGGAGAGGAACAAGAAGGCCAACGTCTACAACAGGAAGCTCCGCGACTGCCGCTACCACTTCTGCGACAGGATTCCAAAGGACAAGGAAGATCTGAGGGAGAAGACGAGCATATTCATAACCGAGGGCGATTCCGCAAGCGGAACCATCACCAAGGTGCGCAAGGCAGACTACCAGGCTGTTTTCAGCCTCCGCGGAAAGCCTATCAACTGCTACAAGGAAAGCCACAAGAAGGTTGCCGAGAACGAGGAGCTCAACCTCCTGATCTCCGCACTGGGAGTGGAGGACGACCTTGACAATCTCCGCTACAACAACATCATCGTCGCAACGGATGCCGATGATGACGGAATGCACATCAGGATGCTTGTCCTGACATTCTTCATGAAATACTATCCTGACCTGATCAGGCGAGGACACGTCCACATCCTGCAGACGCCTCTGTTCAGAGTGGCCAACAAGAAGGAAAGGCGCTACTGCTACTCTCCTGAAGAGAAGGAGGCTGCAATCAAGGCGATGAAGACCGCAGTCCAGATCACCAGGTTCAAAGGTCTGGGAGAGATTTCATCCGACGAGTTCGTGGATTTCATCGGTGAGGACATGAGGCTGGACCTTGTGAAGCTGTCCGATGAGGAATCCATCTCCGACATCATGGAGTTCTACATGGGAGACAACACGATCGACCGACAGAACTTCATCAGGGCCAACCTGAAGTCCGAGGAAGAGCTCGAAGACGTCAACATTTAAAATGAAAGATCAGATGGAAAGATCACGCTGGGCAAGATTCTGCGGATGGCTCCTCAGGAAGATGGGCTGGACATCCGTCGGAGGACCGATTGCAGAGCCCAAGGGAATCATACTGGGAGTACCCCACACCTCATTCAAGGATTTCATAGTGTCATACCTGTTCTACACCCAGTTCGACAAGGTTGCACATGTGATGATCAAGAAGGAATTCTTCTTCTGGCCCATGGGACCGCTTCTCAGGAAGCTTGGTGCCGTGCCTGTGGACAGGAGCAATGCCACATCGATGATCAAGAGCCTGATCGACCAGATGAACGAGAAGGACTACTTCGTGCTTGCAATCGCCCCTGAAGGGACCCGCAAGGCCGTAAGGAAATGGAAGACCGGCTACCATCTCATCGCGAAGGCAGGAAACTGCCCTGTCTACATGGGATACTTTGACTGGAAGACCAAGAGAATCAGTGCCGGCGAGAAGGTCGAGCTGACTGACGATGCCCGTGCGGACACCGACAGGATCCAGGCACTCTATGAGGAAATGCACCTCGTGGGCAAGGACCCGGAAGGGTACGTCACCCACTAAGACGGACAGCCAGCCAAACTCAAAATTGACCGACCATGTCAAAAAAGAACAGATTCTTCAGGGCAAGCCGTGAGAATTATCTCACTACCCTTGCAAAGCTATTCGAATATTCAACAGACAACTTCGCAAAGAGGCCTCTCTCACGCTACGTCGATGGAGGTCAGGAGTACACCTACGAAAGTTTCAAGCGCAAGTGCCTGGAACTCTCGCACATGTTCAACAGATACGGTGTCGGAGCAAAGGACAAGGTAGCCATCCTGTCCCAGAACATGCCGAACTGGACAGTCGCAATGTTTTCCTGCGTGCCTTTCGGCAGAGTGTCAGTCCCGATCCTTCCGGACTCCTCGGAGAGCGAGGTGACCAACATCCTCAGGCATTCAGAATGCAAGGCCATCTTCATTTCCAAGAGAATGCTTCCGAAGCTCAGCGACGAGATGCGCGAGAAGCTTACCCTCGTGGTCGACATCGAAACCTTCGAACTCATCAAGAAGGACGACTCAGCCTTCACATGCGAAGGCCACGGAACCGTACCTCAGGAAGATGACCTGGCAGCAATCATCTACACTTCAGGCACTTCAGGAAATGCAAAGGGAGTGATGCTGAGCCACATGAACCTCTGCCACAACGTCATCGCCGCCTACCACGCACAGAAGACGACAAAGAAGGACGTATGGCTTTCCATCCTTCCGATGTCTCACACCTACGAGATGGCATTCAGCGTGCTCTACCCACTCTACGTCGGAGCATGCGTCAACTACATACAGAAACCGCCGACGCCGACCATCCTGATCAATGCGATGAAGAAAGTCCGGCCTACCATAATGTGCTCGGTCCCACTTGTCATCGAGAAAGTCTACAAGACCAGCGTCATGCCGACCATCGAGAAGAGCCGCGTGCTTTCGTGGATGAAGGAGCACACTCCGGGAATCCTCTACAGGATCGTGGGCAAGAAGCTCTACAAGACATTCGGAGGACGGCTCAAGTTCTTCGGCATCGGAGGCTCAAAGCTTGACCCTGCCGTCGAGGAGTTCCTCCTCAAGGCAAAGTTCCCATATGCAATCGGCTACGGCCTGACCGAGACAGCGCCTCTCATCACCAACGCCCTCGTTGGAAAGACAGTTGTGGGATCCATCGGAGTCCCAGCCTACAACGTCGAGGTCAAGCTGCAGAACGTCGACCCCAAGACCGGAGAGGGCGAGATCATCGCAAAGGGAAACAACGTCATGCTCGGCTACTTCAAGGATCCGGAAAGGACCAGGTCAGTCCTGACCGACGATGGATGGTTCCGCACGCACGACCTCGCAACCGTGGATTCCAAAGGCCGCTACTTCATCAAGGGCAGGCTTGGGAACATGATCCTCGGCCCGTCGGGAGAGAACATCTACCCAGAAGAGATCGAACAGGTAATCAACCAGTTCACAGGAGTGAGCGACTCACTTGTAGTTGAAAGAAACGGAAAGCTCGTTGCCCTCGTCAAGTTCGACGACAATGTCATCAACTGGAACCAGGAGAAGGAAGACAAGTTCTTCGACAACCTGCAGTCGATGAAGCAGTCCGTCCTTGACTACGTCAACAAGCACGTCAGCAAGCAGTCCAAGATCGGAGAAGTGGAAGCCATGAAGGAAGACTTCGAAAAGACGGCGACCCAGAAGATCCGAAGGTTCAAGTACAAGGACGGAGCCAACACAGACAAGAATCCTTCATCCGAAGGAAACACGGAATCAGAAGAATAAGGGAATATGCTCGGTACCATCGTCAACACGATCTGCATCCTGACAGGGAGTTGCGTGGGTTCGCTCATAAAGAAGGGCATCAAGCCAGAAGTGCAGAAAGTCATGTTCACAGCCATGGGACTGGCATCCCTCGGACTGGGATTCAACGCCTTCATCACCCACTTCGGGCAGAGCGAGTATCCAGTGCTGTTCATAGTAAGCCTGGCGATAGGAGGGCTTGCAGGAACTGCACTTGACCTTGACGGAAAGTTCAAGAGACTGGTTGACAGACACTCAGGAAGCGAGAGTGAGGAAACAAAGTCGAAGGGAGGGCTGGCCAAGGGACTGTCCACCTGCCTCCTCCTCTTCTGCATCGGGACATTCTCGATTGTGGGACCGATGAACAGCGCGATCTACGGCGACAACACAATCCTCTACACGAACTCGACCCTGGACCCGATCACCTCCACAGTCTTTGCAA